>JBFHIK010000025.1:0-13758 GCA_041596555.1 Methanosarcina sp. | reverse complement strand
TTTTTCCCCCTCCTTTTTCTTCAACTTTTTCTCCTTTTCTTTTTCCTTCTTCTCTTTCAACTTCTTCTCCTTTTCCTTCTTCTTCAGTTTCTTCTCCTTTTCCTTCTTCTTCAGTTTCTTCTCCTTTTCCTTCTTCTTCAGTTTCTTCTCTTTGTGTTTTTTTGGAGGTTCTTTCCGAGTCTCCGGATTCAAGAGGTTTCCTGGCCTGCGTAAACCGTAGTTCGGTGCTGAAGAGATATTCCCAGAGTTCGCTTCTTTTTTCTGCCTTTTTTGCAGTTTTTTCTGCATCAGGTCCCATAAGTTCTATTTCGACGGCTCCATCAAGTTGCCTGAACCTGCAGGGCAGAAACCCCTGAACTCCTTTATCGGAAAGGTTTGCAATCCGGAGAAAAGCTGTAAGAATGAGGGCTTTATTCTGAAAAGCCGGAGAAAGGCCTGTATTCTCTTCTTCAAGGATTAATGAAAGTTTTTTTTCATTTATTTCGGGGTCCTGAAGTTCTATTATAAGGGCAAGCATTCGCAGTTCATTAAGTTTCAGCCCTTTAATCGGATGGGTAAGGAGAATTTCTCTGCTAATCAGTGTTTCTTTTTCCCCGGAAGCCGTACTTCCGATATTTTGCATGAGGGCTGCAAGGCCGAGAAGTTTCTTTTCCTCCTTTCCAAGCCCGTGATAAGCAGAAAGCCCATCAAAGAGGGCGAGGGTTCCTGTCCTGACATTTTCGGCTCTTTCTCTGTTAACTCCATACAGTTCCATAAGGGCTTCAGGGGTCCATTCTTCGATGCCCATTTCAGTCCAGCCTTTATGGGGGTCCCCTCTTCCGGACTGAAAATGAAATGCCAGGCTTTTTCCAGGGTTTTTTTCTTTAGTTCCTGTAAATGGAAAGACCGAAAGCCTTTCTTTTTCAAACCTCAAGAGCAGAGCTTCGATCTCAGGTTCCGGAACTTTAAGTAGAAGGCTTAGTTCTGCAGGATTACTTCCCCTATCAATTAAAAGAAGAATCTGAGCTTGTTTTCCGTATATGTTTTTGTGACCTGCAAGCTGTGTGCAAACAGCTCTTTCTTTCAGGTCCAGGAAGGTTTTTTCCGGAAGATTTTCCCTGAAAATACATGCTCTTTCAAACTTGGAAAAAGGGCTCTCTACAAGACTGTAATTATTGAGGAGGAAATCGCGGATAGTCTCGAGGTCTTTTACAGTCCCTCCGCTTTTAAGTTCCACCTCAAATTCATTGTAGAGTTTTTTCCTGCTTTCGCTTTTGAGATTTACCCTGTCCAGATAGAGGTCAGCTACCTGCTTTTCTTCAAGATTTAATTTGCGAATTAGCCTTTTCTGTTTGAGATTGATAAGTGGATACAGGTCAAGCCCTGAGCTAAACTCAAAAATCATATTTCTGATCTTGAGGTTGGGACATTCAAGCACAGAAAGCCCTTCAGGCAGGAAACTGACATATTCTTCTCTCCTGTGGGTCCCGCCTTCAAAACCTCCCAGGCTTTTGATTGTCACCCATTTCCCTTTTTCACCTGCGGCTTTTCTTATTCTAAGGTAATACCCGGCAGCCATAATGTCTTTATTTTCTGTATCAAGAAAAGTGTCCTCAATTATCTGGATCCGAGCTTCAGAAATAATATAAGATGCAAGCCTGGAGAGATTTTCAAGCGCTTTAAAATCTGTCTCTTCCGGGACCAAAAATTTTGATTCTATTTCCATATTTGTTCTCCCCATCCGCTGTGAATACCAAGTATATATGTACTTATTCTTCAAATATGTAGCCAATATTCAAATATGTACTCAGGTATCTATTATATTTTTTAGTTGTCCTCTAATTATTCTTTAACAATATTATTTCAATTTTTTATAAAGTAACTTACATGCCGTCAACAGGATTAAATCATAAGTTTTTTCTTTACCCGGAGAGTGGTTGCTATATTACTGGATTATTAATTTTCCTGGATGATAACTCAAACTGTAAAATAGTGGTTCAAAAGTAGTTACTAATCCAGTAAAAATTCAAAAAAGCTAAAATGTAATAAAACATATTTATTAAAAATTTAAACAGAGCAATAGATATGTTTACCAAAAATTTAGCTTATTTATATCAAGGCGGGAGTTTGACCTATTAAAACCGGTGTTCAAACTGTGGGACTCATAATATTTACTTATACTGAATATTTACATATGCTGCATTCGATTGAGATCCAGCCATTCAAACATACTTTTACAAGCCAGCAATCAACCAGTGGTATCCAGCAGTTGCAAAAAACTCTTAACAAAAATACGGTAGCAAAAGGATACATTATAAAGGATACATCAATAGCAAAGGAGTAAGTTTCCTTGACAGGCAACGATATATTACTCTGGGACGAAACCCTCTTTAAGGACCTTTCGGTACTTGAGCCGGATTATCTCCCGGAATATTTTCCCCACAGGGATTCACAATTAAATGCGCTCAGGTTTGCGCTCAAACCGGCCCTGCGCGGCATGCGGCCTTTAAATTGTTTGCTGGTCGGTCCTCCAGGAACGGGGAAGACCAGTGCGGTTATGAAGGTTTTCAGGGAAGTTGAGGCTCATGCTCCAGGGGTTTTGGCTGTAAAGGTCAACTGTCAGATTGATTCCACACGTTTTGCCGTAATTTCCAGGATTTACAGGCAGCTTTTCGGGATCTCTCCTCCGAATTCCGGGATTGCTTTTCGGAAACTCTTTGAAACTGTTGTAAATTTCCTGATTTCTTCGGAAAAAGTTTTGATTGTGGCGCTGGACGACCTTAATTATCTCTGCTGTGAGGGTCACGCCAATGAAGTGATGTATTCCCTGCTCAGGGCTCATGAGCAGTACCCCGGAGCAAAGATAGGGGTTATCGGGATCGTTAACGACGCATCTGACCTTTATTGTCTGGACGCAAGGGTCAACTCTGTTTTTCTGCCTGAAGAAATATCCTCTCCGAGGTATGGGGAAGCAGAGATTCTGGACATCCTTAAGGATAGGGTCAGGTACGGCTTTTACCCGAAAGTAATCTCTGACGAAGTGCTGGAACTTGTTGTCTCGTATGTGGAAAAAACAGGAGATATGAGGGTCGGAATCGATCTGCTAAGACGTTCAGGTTTCAACGCCGAACGCAGGGGAAACCGTATGATTTTATCTGAAGATGTGGAAAAAGCCTACGAGGCTTCCAAACTTCTTCACCTGTGCAGGGGCATAAGCCTCCTCTCAGGCCCTGAAAAACAGCTGCTTGAACTGATAGCAAGGACAGATGACGTTAAGGCTGGAGAACTCTACAAATCCTTCCACGAGCTGACACAGCTCGGATACACTCGTTTTTACGGCATGGTCAACAGGCTTCAGACTCTCAACTATGTGGACGCTGACTTTACAGGCAAGGGTAAGCGAGGCAGGACACGGATAATAAAAACAAGGTATGAAGCTGAGGACATCCTTAATTGTCTCAAAAAAGGCTGAAAAATGATTTAATTCGCAAAAATTCTTTTATAAATTCTTTTACAAATTCTTTTACAAATTCTTTTATAAATTCTTTTACAAATTCGTTTATAAAAAAGGGTGTTGCAAAAATAGCCTGATTATTTGAAAAACCTGAAAAGAAGCCTGAAAAATAATAAGTGAACGGAGATTCACATAGCTTTTCCGGTGAGAGGCCGGAAACAGGTTTTCAGGCTTAGAATATTTCCTGATTGAACTTTAAAAAAGGAGCAGTATGGGAACTGCACCCTTTTTGGATTCAATCACTTTTCGGTTTTACCTTATTTTTCAGGAATTTACATCATTCCTGGGGGCATTCCGCCCATTCCCGGCATTCCGCCCATTCCTGGGGGCATTCCGCCCATGTCTTCAGGGCCAGGGGCTGCACGGGTAGAAGCTATGATGTCGTCGATCCTGAGGATCATGACTGCAGACTCGGTGGCTGCGTTGATGACCTGGGTCTTGACTCTAAGGGGTTCGACTACGAAGTTCTTCCACATGTCAACGACCTTACCTTCATAGACATCAAGACCTGCTGTCTTCATGCCTTTCTCGTGCTGGGAGCGCAGCTCCATAAGCATGTCTATGGGGTCGAGACCTGCATTTTCTGCAAGGGTTCTTGGAATAACTTCGAGGGCTTCGGCATAGGCTTTGACTGCAAGCTGTTCCCTTCCTTCGAGGGTTGCTGCATATTCCTGAAGCCTGAGGGCAACCTCAACTTCAGGGGAGCCGCCGCCTGCAACGAGCTTTTCGTCTTCGATTGCAACGCCTACAACACGGAGAGCGTCTTCGAGAGCGCTGTCAATGCTGTCAACCACATGTTCTGTGCCGCCGCGCAGGAGGATGGTAACAGCTTTCGGGTTGTTGCAACCTGTGACAAAGGTCATGTTGTCGCCGCCAACCTTCTTCTCTTCCACGAGCCCTGCATATCCGAGGTCTTCGGGGGTGACTTCATCCATGTTGGTGATGAGTTTGCCGCCTGTTGCCCTTGCGAGCTTTTCCATGTCGCTCTTCTTGACTCTGCGGATAGCAAAGATACCTGCTTTTGCGAGGTAGTGCTGGGCAAGGTCTTCAATGCCCTTCTGGCAGAAGACAACGTTTGCACCGCTGCCGATTACCTTCTGGACGATCTTCTTGAGCATCTGCTCTTCCTGGTCAAGGAAGGACTGGAGCTGGTCAGGAGAAGTTATTGAGATTTCGGCGTCTACTTCAGTGTCTTTGAGTTCGATTGCACTGTTAAGGAGGAGGAGCTTTGCGTCCTTGACTTTCTCAGGCATGTTGGAGTGGATTCTTTCCTTGTCAATGATCATACCCTGAATAAGTTCGGAATCCTCGACTCTGCCACCAACTTTCTTAATGACGCTGATGTTTTCCCTGTCTACTGTCTTCTTTCCATTGACATCTACGACGCTTGTAACAGCATCTACGGCAATTTCGGAGAGGAGTCTCTTGGAGGCTTCTGCACCTTTTCCGGTCATGGCGGTTTCGGCGATGCTGACCAGCAGGTCACGGTTAGACATATCCACACTCATTGCCAGGGAGTTAAGGACTTCAACAGCTTTTTCGGCTGCAAGCCTGTATCCGGATGCAATGATTGTCGGGTGAATTTCCTGTTCGATTAAGTCCTCAGCTTTCTTTAAGAGCTCACCGGCAACAACAGCTGCACTGGTAGTTCCGTCTCCCACTTCATCGTCCTGGGTCTTGGCTACTTCTACCACCATCTTAGCTGCAGGGTGTTCGATGTCCATCTCTTTGAGAATGGTTGCCCCGTCGTTTGTGATGACAACGTCACCCATGGAGTCCACGAGCATCTTGTCCATACCTTTGGGACCAAGGGTGGTTCTAACTGCTTCGGCTACTGCCTTTGCAGCCATAATGTTGTTACTCTGGGCATCCCTGCCTCTTGTTCTCTTACTTCCTTCTTTCAAAATGAATATTGGCTGTCCTGCCATAATTTAAATCCTCCATTAGTGTGAATTTGGAATAGCTATGTAATTAAAATCGCATTTTACATGTTTGTACTTCTATATAAACTCATCCCACTGGTCTCTCTGTAATAAGTGTGCTTTGGTATTTGTTTCCTTTAAAGAACAGCCTGGGATGAACTCGTTTTATACCTTATTTCTTTAACAGAAAAGACCAGATTTAAAAAATTGGATAACCAGATTAAAAAGACTGAATATATATTTCAGCGGTCAATCTTTTTCTAGATCCATGAAGCAAAAATGCGGAAAATTAACTGGAAATAAAGCAGAAAACCAAATGATAGTACCAAACTATAAAACCAAACTATAAAACCAAACTATAAAAATAAATAAGGACAATAAACGAGACAAAGATATATTTATTTCTCGATCTGGACAAAGACAAACATGGGCTTTTTGCATCAACTCTTATGCAACCTTACTTCACTCTTCTTTAAAAATATTTTAACTTATCAATTCTCAGTATTTCCTAAATATTTGGTAACTGTTCATCGGGGTATAAATATTTAACCTCGTGTAAATATTTAATTTCACTTAATTCTACATTTGCGGTAACTACAAAAAATATCGAAGTGGGTGGTAAAATGTGCTTCCATCTATTTTTCTCTATGTTTTTGCGACTTATGTGGTCCATCTTCATGCTTCGCTTCTTCTTCTTTGAAATTAGTTCAGATCTTTATGCTAGATTATTTTCTCTCAAGCGAAAACTTTTTTTAATCCAATCTCCTTTGTATTACTAAATAATGTAAAGAAGTTCCTTCTATATCTCTATAAATATTCTATTCCATATTTTCTCTATTTCCGTAATCTAAATCAATATATATTATGACTGTATTAACAAACTTAATATCTCTTGGGCACATTATAAACTATTTGGGGGTGCGCCAACGGTAAATACTAAAGGAAAAGTACTGGGCATCGATCTGGGAACCACCAATTCTTGTATGGCGATAATTGAACTTGGTGAACCCAAGGTCATTACCAATTCCGAAGGAAAAAGGCTTACGCCTTCAGTTGTAGGATTTTCTAAGAAAAATGAGTTACTTGTAGGAGACCTTGCTAAAAGGCAGATGATTTCCAACCATGAGAATACTGTCCAATCTATAAAGAGGCATATGGGAAAACCCGATTACAGGGTGATACTGAATAATGAGCAATATACTCCTCATGGAATCTCTTCAAAGATCCTTCTAAAACTAAAACAGGATGCTGAGAAATATTTAGGGGATGCTGTTGAAAAAGCGGTAATTACCGTCCCTGCTTATTTTAACGATTCTCAACGCTTTGCAACAAAAAAGGCAGGCGAACTTGCAGGGCTGGAAGTACTTAGAGTCATAAACGAACCTACCGCAGCTGCACTTGCTTACGGCCTGAAAGATGGGATTGAGAACCGGAAAATTCTGGTTTATGATCTGGGGGGTGGTACTTTTGATGTTTCAATTCTTAAGATTAAAAGCGGAATATTTGAAGTACTGGCTACCAGTGGAGACACCCAACTAGGCGGCGATGATTTCGACAGCCGGATTGTTGAACATCTACTTGCTGAGTTCGAGAAGGCTGAAGGTAAAGACCTCTCAGATATGCCGCAGGCGATGCAGCGCATTAAGGAGGCTGCAGAACGCTGCAAAATTGACCTGTCCACCCTCACAACTTCAAATGTTAACCTGCCCTATATTTTTGAAAGTAAAACCCTGGACATAGATATTACAAGAGAACAGTTCGACATAATGACAGAGGATCTTGTTACGAAAACTTTATCAATTATGGAAAAAACCCTGGAGGATGCAAAGCTCATCCCTGAAAAAATTGATGAAGTTGTCTTTGTGGGGGGCTCTACCAGAATACCTGCTGTAGTGAAAGCTGTAGAAGATTTCATGGGAAAAAAGGCTCTTCAGAACCTTAACCCTGACGAAGTGGTAGCAATGGGGGCCGCTGTTCAGGCAGGAATCCTTGGACGCGAATATCTTAAGTCTACAAGGGAAGAGCTTGACGCGTGCAACCTTGTGCTTCTTGACGTAACCTCTCTTACACTCGGGTTTGAAACCGTGGGAGATTTGATGGCGCCAGTAATTCCAAAGAATACAACAATTCCCACAAGAAATAGTAAAGTCTTTACCACACATTACGATAATCAGAGGGTCGTTAGAGGGAAAATTCTTCAGGGAGAGGAACGAACGGCATCAAAAAATGTCACCTTAGGAATGCTTGTTCTCGATAATATCCCCTCTGCCCCAAAGGGCGTTCCGCGTATAGAGGTTACTTTTGACATTGACGCTAACGGAATAATAAATGCTACAGCCAAAGACCTTGGAACCGGAATCATGCGAAGTGTTACCATAGAAAGGCCAGAAGGTCTCAACGATTAATTGCTTAATTGGTTAACGGTTTAATAACAGACAGACAGGTTCAGAGGGTGAAAAGCAGTGGACTATTATCAGTTGTTCGATATCCCCCGAGGTGCAAGTCCTGAGGAGATAGAAGACAAGTATCACATTTTTGCAAAAAAATATCATCCGGACAGAGCTAAATCCCCTGATGCCCATGAAAAGTTCATAAAAATCAAAGAGGCTTACGAAACTCTCAAAGACCCTCTAAAAAGAAAAGAATATGATCTGTCTTTGCCGCCAGAGGAAAAGGTAACTGAACTTTCTGCTACTTCTGAAAATTCTCCAGGACCTAACCAGGAATCTCAGGTTCCAGATATGCCCGATACGCCTTCAGGCTCTAAATCTCCCTTTAGATCAACTACTATTTCCTTTGTTTCTTTCAAATCTTCCAGTGACCCCCTTAGCTCTGGCCAGCCCAATTCCTCTTCCGGGTCTGAAACTATTGACTGGTCCAAATATGTTTGTTCAGGAAATAACCAGGATTCTGAGGACGGAGGCCCTTCAGGTAAAGCAAAAAAGGATATCGCTGATTGGTCAAGTGTAAAAGTAAAATATCAAGGGATGGAAGAAGAAGTTGATGACAGCAAACATAAAAAGCGTTTTTCAGCTGGATCATTTTTACTGAAGACTTTTGTCTTTGCTCTCGTCCTTATTTTTCTTCTGGGAACCGTTGCAGTTGTTTCTCCGGATCAATTAAAAGCTGTCGGGCTGGAAAGTGTTGTAGACTTATTCGATAAAATAATCTGACAACAGGGTGACAAGTACCTGTTTCCGGAGCTTATTACCTGCACAGGCGCAAAGGTTGAACCCTGGCAAACCTTGAACCTTGAATTTGATTTTTTCCTTCTGGAGAGTAAGTTTTTTCAACTCAAACTCTTCAGTATGCAATTTTCAGTCCGCTATTTCTTATCCAGCGCTTTTAATGCTTTGTTCCGGGAAGTTTTAAAAGCCCTTCCTCAATTTCCTTGACTTTTTCAAAAGCAATCCCGAGAGGAACTTCAAAATCTTCATATCCGCTGTGTTTTCTTGACCCTTTACACCCGAAAGACAAACCCATGCCCTTTTCAAGAGCCAGTACAGTGCAATCTCCACAGATTGAAGCTGCCCCCATTGTGTCTGTTACTGTCCTTGTTCCTTCTGAATAGGCATTTGCCTGGACAATACGCATGGCTTTCTCAGGTTTAAGGAAAAGAATCAACACATCAAAGTTACCCCTGTTGAGGGACAGAGGTTCGATCAGTACGGAGCAAAATTTTCTCTGAAATCTTGGAAGGGATAAGGCTGCTTTTTCTGCAGCCTGCATATTCCTGTATCTTCCGGATTTAAGATAATATTCAGCAGGACTTTTTTCAGAGAGGCCCAGGACATAGTCTCCGGGGGAGCAGTTCTGTCCGGAAATCCGGAACTTTTCTCCCATACGCGCTTTCTGTACAAGTTCGCAAAAGAGAAAGCCGGATTTTTCAGGAAGCTCTTCACTTCCTTTTCCGGCTACTTTTTCTTTGGTCTCTGCTCCCTGGAATGGCACTGCATCCTGGAATGGGGCTGCACTCCGGAATTCTTCTTTTGTGTCCCCTTCTTCTATCTCAAAGGTCACACATACCGGCTCTCCAGTTTCCATCAACCTTTTAAGTTCCGGGTATCCTGAAAACGGTACTTCTTCTCTTTGCATACAGCCCATTCCTGTTTTTACTGCTGATCTCACTCGAATTTCGCTTTTACTGAAGTGAAAATCGGGCCTCTGATGTCTATTTTTTTATTTTTGCCTGTGATATACCGCTGGACAGTAGAGCCTATTTTAATGTTGACTTCAGAGGGAACCTTGACTATTCTTACTCTGACAATATGCTCATCTGCGCCGGACATTGCAGCTTCTTCAATTTCCCGGGCAGCCTGGGCAGCAAAAGCCTCTATAAAACGTATGCCTGCCCTTGCAGAGTGGTTTTCAAAAGCTTTCTGCCATTTCTTGTTATTCGGGATTCCCAGAATGTCCCCCTGATAGGCAACGACCTCATTAAAGGCTGCAGGACCACAGAGTTTTGTATTTTCTTCTGGCTCGATGACGGAGACTTTTACTTTCCTTCCGCAAATCTCCCCTTCCCAGGCAGGGAACTCACAGGGGCTTGGCTCCTCCCCATGCAGTTCGCACTGAGAAACGACGGCGTCTGCAATTGCCTGTCCTTCTGGAGTCTCAGGCATTCTGTCTACAAAGACCTGCTTTGCAAGTTCACTGTCAGGCATCTCCCACTCGCTGTACTGTGGAATCTGCGGGTAGGTCAGGGAGCGGACATCGGGGGCGTCATGCAGGATCATGGCAAGCCTTTCGACCCCAAGCCCGAGGTTCATTACAGGATATGGTATATCATATTCTGCAAGGGCTGTTGGAGAGTATATTCCGAAAGTTGCAACCTCGATCCAGCCGTCAGAGTACTTTGAATTGGAACCTACCAGTTTCGGGTGGAAGGCAAAGACCTCTATCTGGGTGTCAGGCACATAGTATTTGCTGCGTTTTTCATCTGGCCTGAAGAGGAACTTTTCAAAGCCGAACTGGGAGAGGAGTCCCTGAGCAACGGCTTTTCCGTGGTCTACGGTCACATCTTCGTCCATGATAACGCAGGAAGCCGAGTAGTAGGTCATGAGCCTTGAGGCATCTTCCTGCTGTTCCCGCCTGAAACAGCGGTCTATCGAGAAGAAGTGGAATGGGGGCTCTTCTCTCTCAAGGAGGGAACTGAGGGAAATGAACCAGCCGCTTGTCATGTGGCTGCGCAGTGTTTTTGTGCTTGCCTGAGGTATAAGCTCTTTGAATTCAGGAAAAACCCTTTCAATCATGTCAGCTACAAGGGCATCCGAAACTCCGAGAGCTGCTGAGATTTCTGGGACAAGGTCATCTCCTTCAACCGTCCCTTTTTTGTAAGCGTGCAGGACTTTCCTGATTTTGTCTATGCCTTCATCCCCTACGTCGCCCAGGATTTCTATTACCTGTGCAATGCGCTCGTCAGAAATCCCTACATTGGGGCGGGGCAGACCTGCAAGATAGAAACAGCGGTCAAGGACAGCGAGAGCTTCGCTTCCGAACTGCTTGTGAACCTCTTTTTCATCAACTATCAGAGGGTTCATCATCTCTTCAAAACCCATGCGCAGATAGGCTTCCCTCAGTTTCTGGATTGTATCATAAACAGGGTGAGCCTTCCCGTATCTCAGGGTGGTTCTTGGGTAGCGTTCGTTAAGGGTAGGTGTTTTGACAATTTTTTTACCCTCGTTCCAGGCAAGGTCAAAATTCTCTTTTGCATCCTTTTTTATTTTTTCTGGATCAAATCTCATGGATATCCTCTTGTAACTTATTATTGGAATTCTGGATCTGTCAGACCCTTAAGGTTTTATCGTTTATATGCACATGTTGAACTGCCTGGCGGCCGCTGAAGTGCATTGGATAATAGGTTTCAGGTATCTGAGTGCTAAATTGTAATGTAACTACACTAAATAGTAAATGATTTTAGTGGTTATTGTGAAAATTATTTAGCTCTCCTTCTCAGCCTGTAGCTCTGCCAACTCTGAAGGAGAGAATTGTCCTACAATCTGGATTTTTCTTACAATCTGGATTTTTCTTACAATCTGGATTTCAGGCTCTGCATTGCAAGCTCAAGCTTTTTCTGTTGAATTGAGTTTACCACATCGCCGCGTGTTTTTTCTATAAGGGAACGGGATACATCGGTCTTTCGCCTGAGCCCGCCGGTTATCGCGTCAGGGTAGTCAAAGTCCATAAGGACTGCATGGATATTTTCCATGATCCCTAAAAATACTTCGGCCTTGTCATAGGAGTCTTCCCTTATAAGGTCAAGGATATGTCTTCTGAGCTCTCCCACTACATCTCCAAGCCCGTTAAGATAGGCGGCGTACTCAACTCTCAGTTCATCTGGAGACGGAATATTTTGTGTCTTTTCTTCGTCTTTTAAAAGACTGTAGAGAACTGAAACTTCCGTATATTCCTGCTGGGCATGTTCTACAAATCCTGCGTGGTAAATGTCAGCATGTCCTTCGAACCGGGATTCAAGCTTTTTTAAAGCTTTTCCAGCTGCCTCTATACTGTTTTCGGCTTTTTCAAAGTCCTTCCCATGCAGGGCAAAGCTTGCTGTCCTGCATTCCCTGACAATTTCCCTTGAAATTTTCAGTCCTTCTTCTCTGATCTTATCTTTAACCTCGAAATTCTCCCTTATCCGTATAGAAATTTCTTTCAGCATAACTTTTGCCCCCCGGAAAGCTTTTTATATTTTTATAGAACGACGTGTAAAACCCCGAAGTCTTTACAGGCGGTCCTACAATTACTCTCTGTAATACCTATATGCCTTTTTTTGATTTAAAGGCTTTAAAAACCTTATTTTTTACGCATTTAGATGTGTTTTTGATTTTTATATGCTTTTTTGAGCTTTTATGCCTCTATCTCAAAATTCTCTTCTAACTCTATTATATTTATATCCTGAACCCGTTACCTCATTTAATTTGTTATTTTTTTATTCTGTATTTTTTATTCTATATTTTTTTAGTCTGTATTAGATGCTTCGGAGGTCATTTATATCTTTATCCCTCTTTTTGGTTCTTTTTCCTCTCATAAACTCTATACATTTATTCCCCTTTTGAAGTCATAGCCATAGTATGCCTTTAAAATTCAATTCAGAGAAAAAAGATAGAGACTAGAGAGACAATATAGAGACAAGATCGAAACAGGATAGAGACAAGATCGAAAAAATACATCAGTTATATCGAAAAAAATGAAAAAGGTTTTTACCTTATCGGTATCCCTTATCTAAGTTTATTCTAAAACCAGTTGGATTTGACTATATAAATTACGAAGCCGCTTCCTTTAGGCTTTTAGTTTAGAATAATATGAAGTTCGGGATTTTTAACAGAAGCGTCTCAAGAAACGAATCTGAGCGTATTTTTTCCCGAGGGCTAAATTTTTTCTTTAAGAAGCTCTCGGGTAAAATCCTTTTTACGGGATTAGAACAATTCTTTTGTTTTCTCTGGTGTTACTCATCTACTGGAATGGTTTCAAGCTGGCTTGAAAGGTTCCATATCAGAGTCCTCGTGTGCAGAGGAAGGTTCGGGTCGTTGCTTACATCTTCGAGAATGGAAATGCTTGATGCTGCTCTAAGGAACAGAGGTTCGGAGTCTTTGTTCAGGATATCTATGATTTCATTCACGGAACGCCTGATATTTCTTGGAACTGAAGAATCACTGGTTATGCTTTCTAGGACATGAAGACATTGTTTGATAACTTCTGCTGAATCATTTGATGACATTTGAATCACCTTCGCAGTCAATTATGATTAAAAATTAGAGCTTATAAATTAGTGTAAGACAGGCTTGTTATATAAAATATTATCGGTGATCCTTGAGCCCGATTGTGTCAATGTCTTCTCTTTGCGCTTCTGGGTACAGGCTGTTTTACATTTTTCGCGTGACAAAGGTAGTTTCATATAGGGGGAGCTACAGGAAAAATATTATAAAATAAGTGAAAAACTATGCAAAAAGGAAGGTTAGGCATATGGATTCTGACAAAGACAAAAAAGTAAAGCGAATAGCCCGTTTCCTGGAACTCGGAGGCACAATGCTTGCCGAACACTGCAAAGTCTGCGGAGCCCCAAAATTTCGTTACCAGGGCACGGTAATCTGCCCGATCTGTGATGTCCGGGAAGAAAATGAAGAAACCCCAGCTTCCGAACCGGTGGCAGAAGTCCAGGCTCCAGAAACCAGATCTTCTATTGAGAGAGACAGATCCTCTTTTGAGCCCAGAAAGAAAGTCCAGACACGCAGACAGAAATCGAGGATTGGGCAAAGAGCACTGGATGCTGAAGAGGGAGAAGACGAAGTTCTCCGGGTTGCGGAAGAAGAGGTTCCAGAGACCCCTTATGAGGCTGAAGAG
>JBFHIK010000024.1:0-13868 GCA_041596555.1 Methanosarcina sp. | reverse complement strand
TTCTGATGGTGTACCTTCCATCGATCCCCATATGGTAGAAGAGATTGCCGATTACATCGCAGAGATAGCAGATATGAACGTTGACACTATCCTGACTGTGGAAGCTATGGGTATCCCGGTTGCAAACGCCCTCTCCCTGAAAACCGGACTTCCTCTTACCATCGTCCGGAAGCGCCCTTACTTCCTTGAAGGAGAAGTGGAACTCTCCCAGAGCACAGGCTACTCGAAAGGGGTTCTCTATATAAACGGGCTCAAAAAGGGAGACAGAGTAATTATCGTTGACGACGTTATCAGTACGGGTGGAACGCTTCTTGCCCTTGTAAGGGCATTAAAAAATATGGGTGTTGAGGTAACAGATGTAATTTCCGTTATAGGGCGCGGAGTCGGTTATCTTAAGCTAAAGGAACTCGGATTTAAACCCAAAGTTCTCGTCACAATTGATGTGAGTGAGAAAGGTGTGGAGATTAAGGATGTCTTTGGGGATCAGTGAAGCATTCGATTTAAGGCCTGACTATATTATCAGCGTAATAAAGGATACGAAAGCAAAGCTTGTGGGCTTTCAGTTTCCTGAAGGGCTGAAACGCAAAGGCCCGAAGCTTGCGAAAGCTGTTGAGGGGGCTACCGGAGCCGAGGTTCTCATTTCAGGAGATCCCTGTTTTGGGGCGTGTGACCTTGATCGGACCCTCCTTGACCATGTTGATATTCTTTTCCATTTCGGGCATGCGGAACTGGAAGACGTTAAGCTTTCAGATAAAGTGTACTTTATCGAAACACGCTCATCAATTGATGTCCGGCCTGTTGTTGAGAAGGCTGTCCCGGAACTTAAAGGAGAAAGAATAGGTCTGATCACCACCGTCCAGCATGTCCATAAGCTTCCGGATGCCTGCAGTGTGCTCGAGAAACTGGGGAAAACCTGCGTTATCGGACGTGGAGACTCCAGGATTGCTTATGCAGGGCAGGTGCTCGGCTGCAATTTCTCGGCAGCGCGGGATGAAGATTGTGATGAGTACCTTTATATCGGAAGTGGGGACTTCCATCCCCTTGGGGTATCCCTTTCCACTAAAAAACGTGTCCTTGCAGCTGACCCATTTTCCGGGGAAGTCCGTGAGGTTAACCCTTCAAAGGTTCTCCGCCAGCGGAGTGCGGTAATTGCAAAGTCTCTGGATGCGCAGGTTTTCGGGATCATTGTCTCAAGCAAAAACGGGCAGAAGAGGCTGGAACTTGCTTCTTCTCTCAAAGAACTTGCAAGAAAGCATGGAAAGGAAGCCCACCTGATCCTAATCGATCTCGTAACCCCTGACCAGCTGCTCCAGTTCAAGGTGGATGCTTTTGTAAACACTGCCTGTCCGCGGCTTGCTGTGGATGAAGTGGGACGTTTTCCTTCCCCTATGCTGACCCCACAGGAGTTTGAGATCGTGCTTGGAGAACGTGAATGGGAAAAGCTTGTGCTGGATGAAATTACCGAGGAGCCTGTATAACTTTTTACCAGATGCCTCTATAACCTTTTACCGAATATAAAACGGAGAAGAAAACAAAAGATATGAAACAGAGAAAACTTGAAATTCTGCTCGAAGAAGTAGAAGGTTTTTCCAATCCCGAACTTGAGCTGGAGCAATATCAGACCCCTTCTCCCCTTGCTGCGGAAATACTCCATTTCGCTTACATGCAGGGAGACCTTGACGAATCGGTCCAGGACCTGGGCTGCGGTACCGGTATTCTTGCAATCGGAGCAAAATTTCTGGGAGCCAGGGAGGTCGTGGGGTATGATACTGACCCAAAGGCACTTGAGGTTGCAAAAAAAAATGCAGAGAAGCTTGGAGTGGAGGTGGAGTTCATTTGCTCCGATATTTCGGAAGTCTCAGGGCATGTAAAAACCACACTTATGAACCCTCCATTCGGGGCAAGAGTTAAAGGCAGGGACAGACCTTTTCTTTCGTCAGCATTAATAACAAGTGAGGTAATATATTCCATCCACAACCGCGGAAGCCTTGCTTTTATCCAAAAGTTCATTAAGCCTGCGGTCATTACACACTCTTACGTTGCGAAATTCCCTCTTAAACGGACTTTCGATTTCCATCAAAAAGAAAGAGAAATTATTGAGGTAGAGATTTACAGAATTGCTGTTCATGAATAAAGCTGTGTCCAGGAGTAATTTAGGGCATCATGTTTTACAGCTTTGCATCTTCCTATTTCACTTTAAAAGGCGGAATTAATAACTCTATTGTATAGAGAACAGGTCATACTGTAGAGGATAAATACGTAACACATAGAAAAAATCCATGGCGTAGACAGATACTTCGGGACAGATTTCGGGACAGATAATCTGAAAGAAATAATCTGGATGGATACTTTATAATATATTATCTTCATGCATTGAAACGTACGCCATGCTGCATGGGAAGAATTAACTGGAAGATACTCAGGAAGGAAATTTTACTCATATTCCTCCTGAAGATGAGTTATCTATGAGTTCGATTGCCGCCAAAAACTCTATAAAGATTGCTGAAAAATTATTAAAACGACTTATCTATATCCACTAATAGCGATAATTCGAATGAGGGATCATGATTAGAATCCGAAAAAATAAGACTACTAGGAAAAAATTAACAGGTCCTGGTGAAGGAAAGTCGATTGCTGAAAAATCGGTCCCAGCAGCTGCAGACAGCAGGGGCTCTCAAAGGGATCAGCCAAGGGACCAGTCTCGGGATCAGTCTCAGGATCAGTCTCGGGAACCAAGGTCCCAGTTTAAAGGCCAGCCCCGAACTCAGTCCAGGGATCAGTCCAGAGATCAGTCCAGAGATCAGTTCAAGGGTCCGGCAAGGGACAAGTTTAGAGCTCAACCCAGGGGTCAACCTAGAGGTCAGCCCAGAGATCAGTTCAAGGGTCCGTCTAGAGACCAGCCCACAGATCATTTCAAAGGCGATCCTAACAAAAAGAGAAGGTTCCCATATCCTAAGAAAACTCCCCGGGATGTTAAGGAAATACCAGGTTCCAGGCCTTCTGCCGGAGAAGCCTTGAGATCTGAAAAAGACCTTGAAAAAGGAGGCTTTGTCCTTCCAGGAGAACTTGTCGGAACTACAGAGGAATTCAAACCAGGTTCCGGAACAGCAGTAATTGATGGAGACATTTATTCTACTGCCACAGGCAACGTATTGATTGACCGAAATGCCAGGGTGGTTCTGGTTAAGCCAAATACTCTGACTCCAAATATTCTTAAAGTAGGGGACATAATCTACGGCAGGATCACTGACGTTCGCGAGTCCGGGGCAATGGTGGAAGTTGCAGGAATTGAAGGAAAAGAAAACAGGGAAATTGTTAGCTCAAGGCCCGGGGATATTCACGTTTCAAATGTAAGGGACTCCTATGTTAAGAGGCTGGCAGATGAGTTCAGGCCGTCTGATATTATAAGAGCCAGAGTCATTGAAGTTGACAGAATGCGCCTTACCACAGCCGAAGACTCCCTCGGAGTTGTAAAAGCTTACTGCTCAAAATGTAGAGGAAATCTTGTTCTGGAAGGGAAAAAGCTTAAATGCCCTGTCTGCAATATGACTGAAACTCGTAAGATTTCAACCGAGTACGGAAAAGGAATTCAATAAATTTCTCTTTCCCGATCTTACTTTATGCAGGGTTCGGCATTTTATGACGAATTATGCATTTTATAGCAAGCTTGTTTATAGCCGGCTATATTATTCACCATTTACAGGTGGTCACCAATGGAACTGAACATTATTACTAAAACAAATAGCGAGCTTGAAGTCGAGCTCAGAGGCGAAACTCACACCCTTCTCAATCTTCTTAAGGACCTCCTGATTAAAGATGACAGGGTTGAAGCAGCTTTTTACGACATGAAACACGTGAGCATCAGCGACCCCATCCTTTACATCAAAACCGATGGTACGGATCCGATTCTGATCTTAAAGGAAACGGCAGCAATTATTGTTGCTCAGTGCGACGAGTTTATTGAGGTCTTCAGCAAGGCAGCAAATGCCTGAAGCCGATGACTGCAGGACGTCTCTTAAATAGACGTTTTGCTCTCTTTTCTTCTATCAGGAACCTTTTCCTGCTTTGTACTTTCAGGTAAAGGTTTTTGGATAGTTTTCCTTTCCACATTATACTTCTAAATAAATGAAATTCAGTTTTCCCTCTTTTACGGTAGTGTTCTTCTACGGTAGTCTTTTTCTATGGTATTTCGCTGTTCTTTTTATAACTATTTCTGGAATACATTTTTATGAATTCTTGATAATATCACTGGATACACAGAGCCCTAAGAAGGTTAATTTACATCAGAAATGTTAAATCAATCCACATTAAATGTTTTTACAGCCTGATGAGCAGTAGACCAGAAACTTATATCCTGGATTCATAACACGTACAACTATACCGCAAGTCTTACACAGGGTATAACTGTACAGTCTAAGCCAGAAATTTATAGTTTAAATCAGAAATTTATAGTTTAAATCAGAAATTTATATTTATAACGAGGTATAAATAAAATGACACTTGACGATTCATCCTTACAGAAGTTTGGTTTCATAAAGCGGGAAACCCTTGGCAGCATAAACATTGATCCTCTTCAGACGGGCGGGCTTTTGACCGAGGCAGCCAGGCAGACCCTTGTGGAATGGGGAGACGGTTACTCTGTCTGCGACTTCTGTGGAGGGGTTCTGGACCAGATCAAAAAACCCCCTATCCATGATTTTGTACACCAGGCACTTCCCGAATTCCTGGGTTGTGATGAGGCAAGGGTCACAAACGGGGCAAGAGAGTCCAAGTTTGCGGTTATGCACTCCATGGGAAAGCCCGGGGACTGGATTGTGCTTGATGGGCTTGCCCACTACTCCTCTTACGTTGCAGCTGAGAGAGCCGGCCTGAATATCAAGGTGGTGCCTCACGCAGGCAGTCCCGAATACCGCCTGGACCCGGAAGGTTACGGGACCGCAATCGAAGAGGTCACAAAGGAAAGCGGAAAGCCCCCTGCTCTTGCCCTTGTAACATATCCTGACGGGAGTTACGGAAATGTTCCAGATGCCGGTAAGATAGCGTCTGTCTGCCACGAATACGATGTTCCCCTTCTCCTGAACGGGGCTTACTGTGTGGGAAGGATGCCCGTATCTGCAAAGGAAATCGGGGCTGACTTCATTGTGGGAAGCGGGCACAAGTCAATGGCTGCATCCGGGCCTGTCGGGGTGCTCGGGGTAAGTGAAGAGTATGCCCCAATCGTTTTCAGAAAATCCGTGTACAACAAGGCAAAGGAAGTTGAGCTTCTGGGATGCACTGCCCGCGGGGCAACGGTTATGACCCTGATGGCTTCTTTTCCAGAAGTGGTAAAGCGTGTCAGGAACTGGGACGAGGAAGTTGAAAACGCCCGCTGGTTATCTGCAAAGCTTGAGGACCTGGGCTTTATCCAGCGCGGACAGAAACCCCATTCTCATGACCTTATGTTCTTCGAAGCCCCGGGTTTCTACGAGATATCTCAGAAGGTAAAGAACGGCAGGTACTTCCTCTACAAGGAATTGAAGAGCCGCAATATTCACGGCATCAAAGCCGGGCTTACAAAGTATTTCAAGCTCAGCACCTTCGGGGTCGGCAAGGAAAAACTCGGTGTTGTTGCGGAAGCCTTCGAGGATATCCTGAAAAAGTACGAGAATGTTTAAAAAATTCCAAAATCGATCTTTTCTGATGCCCTGGAACAATTAAATAGTCTGTTCCTTCTCCTGGGCATCAGGATCCCTTTTTTAATCTGTTTTTTGAAATATATCCTGGACTTTCATTCTGAATGGTAGATTTCTCTGGAAAGGTCTCATTCTGAATGGTAGATTTCTCTGGAAAGGTCTCATTCTGAATGGTAGATTTCTCTGGAAAGGTCTCATTCTGAATGATATATTTCTCTGGAAAGGTCTCATTCTGAATGACGGTAGTTGGAATGACTGTTTTTTTCACCAGTTAAATCTTATTTTTTGCCTGTAATTTCAAAAAACGCAGTTTTAATGCTCTACGGAAGCCTGATAGAAAAATATTAAAAAAGGTTTTGGGATTGTACTTTTTGTTTTTCAACATTTCCTGGATAATAAACAAATCCCTGTTCGGGGGTTTACCTGTTTTTACTTCTTCAGCTCCACGTTTTCCACATATCCTTCTCCCCGTGGGGTTGGGGCATAAAATACTTTTCCTTCCTCTTCTATTTTTTCGATGTAAAGTGCATCTTCCAGCATGTTGAGGTGGAAATTTGCCATGCTGTCGTTCAGGTTGAATTTCTCCTTTATTTCCTCAAAGGATTTTCTTTCACTTCCGAGTGAGACAAGGATCTCTCTTCTCATGGTATTCTGAAGAACCTTGAGTCCGAATTTATGGTCTTCGGTCGGGTTTCTCGTCAGTTTACCTTCACGTTTCATTTGCTCGAGCCATTCTTCTTTCCTTTTTGCAGCTTCCTCGGGAGTCATGGTAATCATTAATATATTGATATGGATATGTAAATAAGTTTGTAAAATGCGCCTTCTTCCTGATTTACTTATAAATAACATAGTTTCCAATTTCTTTCCATGATACTGAACCCTGAACTCGAATCCGTTGAAACGCTTGCAAAAATCATCCTCACTGCAGCTCGGACCGCCCCAAAGGGCAAGGGAATCGACGACATTATGACCTGCCTCCTCTCCCCCGAAGAAAAAACTGAACTCGCCTTCAGGATGGAGGAGCTAAGCAAAATCAAAGACCTCAAATTCCTGCTTCGGGACGCCCAGAACGTCAGGGACGCCGACGCAGTTGTCCTTATCGGGCTTAAAGCTTCGGGAGTTAGCAGCCTGGACTGCGGAGCCTGCGGCTTTGCGACCTGTAAAGCGATGCTCGAACACGAAAAGGTGCAGAAAGAGTTCCTCGGTCCCCAGTGCATGATCAAGTACCTGGACCTGGGGATTGCCGTGGGCTCGGCCGCCGCAAAGGCAAAGGACCTCTGCATAGACAACCGCGTGCTGTATTCGGCAGGGGCTGCAGCCTGTTATTTTGAGATGATCGATGCGGATGTGGCAATGGGAATTCCGCTGAGCGTGAAAGGGAAAAATATATTTTTTGACAGGGAGTCAACGAGAAAAGTTCAGGAATGAGGTCAAAAAATGGGGAGGTCAGGAAAATCAGGTCTCCTGCAAAAAAGAAAATATTAAATCAGGTATGAACAGCTTTTTTCCTCTTTTCACCTGTTTTTACCTGAATTCTTTCAGTTCCTCGAAATCAAGGGTTGCAAAATAGTCCTCGATTGTCTCTGCCCGGCGGATCTGCACGACACTTCCATCTTCTCTCAGCAGGAGTTCGGCAGAGCGGAGTTTTCCATTGTAGTTGAATCCCATGGCGTGCCCGTGGGCTCCGGTGTCGTGGATTGCCAGGACGTCACCGATTTCGATTTCGGGAAGCATCCGGTCGATTGCAAACTTGTCGTTGTTTTCACAGAGGGAGCCGGTCACGTCGTATTTGTGGACAGGGGCCGCCTTTTCTTTTCCGAGGACGGTTATATGGTGGTATGCCCCATAAATTCCAGGGCGCATGAGGTTTGCCATGCAGGAGTCCATCCCTACATAATCCTTATACGTGCTTTTGAGGTGCCTGACCTGTGAGACCAGATAACCATAGGGGCCTGTGATGACCCTGCCGCATTCCAGGTAGACCTTTAGCGGAGCGAGCCCGTTAGCTGTGATGGTGGCGTCATAGGCTTCTTTTACGCCTTTTGCTATAGCTTCTAAGGAGACAGGTTCCTGCTCGGGCCTGTAGGGGATGCCTATTCCTCCTCCGAGATTTACAAACTCGAATCTGATTCCAAGTTCCTTTGAGATCTTCACGATCAGTTCAAAGAGGATTCTTGCAGTCTCCACGAAGTAATCAGGGTTAAGTTCGTTCGAGGCAACCATTGTGTGCATCCCGAAGCGCTTTACACCTTTATCCCTGAGGATCCTGTACCCTTCAAACATCTGTTCCTGCGTAAAACCGTACTTTGCCTCTTCCGGCTTTCCGATTATTTCGTTTCCTTCCTTGAGGGGGCCGGGGTTGTACCTGAAGCAGACGATTTCCGGAAGCCCGGCATACTTTTCCAGGTAGGGGATGTGGCTGATGTCATCAAGGTTGATGTAGCCTCCCATTTCCTTTGCTTTTACGAACTCCTCGGACGGGGTATCGTTTGAGCTGAACATGATGTCGTCCCCTGTCATCCCTGCTTTTTCCGCAAGGATCAGTTCAGGCAGGGAACTGCAGTCCGCCCCGAAACCCTCCTCTTTGAGGACCTTAAGGATGAAGGGGTTAGGGAGGGCTTTTACGGCAAAAAACTCCTTGAAGCCGGGAACGTCTTTAAAGACAGATTTCATTCTTCTGGCGTTTTCCCTAATGGCTTTCTCATCGTAAATATGAAAAGGGGTGGGATATTTTTCCATTATTTTCAGGATCTGTTCTCTGGTGAAGGGGAGGTCCTTTGAAACCATTATTGTAACCTTTTGCCTGATTTTTGTTTAAATCGATTTTATACCAATTTGAACTTTTATTCCTTTATTAGTTTTTCCACGATTTCGGGTACTGAATGAAAAAGTATCGATTTACCGAAATAGAACTTTGTTTTAAAAAGACGTTCAATTTCCGTTATTTAATACCAGTTTCAAACATTTAATGCCAGTTTCAAACTCTGCAATTTTCCTTATTATCTTCTTGTGGGGCGTGATCTTCTCAAGCTCCTCAAAAAGCTCTGCAAGCTTTTTATACTGTGCCATTGCCCCTCTCTGAAAAAGCGTTTGAAGTTTTCTACAATAACTATTCCCCACTCCGGCCTTTATCGCTTTGCACCTCCAAGTTTCTTACACAGATATTCATTTCCAGTAAGGGGTAAACCAGCACTCTCCGGTATTTTATCCCTTTTACCGAAACCTTTAATATCTAAAAGATGCATGAGAAGAGTACACAGCAGTTCCTTAAGACAGTCTGCGACCGTGGTTTAGTGGCTATGACCTGAGCTTCCCAAGCTTAGAACCCGGGTTCGAATCCCGGCGGTCGCATCTTGAACTTTTTTTAAACTTCAACCTGAAAAAAAATGAGTATTTTAATTTTAAGCTTTTTTTACGGCAGGATTTTTTATTTCCGGAATTTAACAAGAAGGCGGGAAGTCCCTTCCTCAGCAGGCGTTAGCCTGACAGGGAGGGGTAGTTCACGCTTCAGAAAAATCAAGTGAAAACTTTTTTCTGTAGACCATTCCCTGAAATATTGCCACCAGGTCTCCTTCGTCGTCAGTGATATTCACAGTATATGTGGCGATTTTAGGGTTTATTGAGTTTTCCTTTGCTTCGGCTGTGAGAGTCCCTTTTGTTCCGGCTTTTACAAAGGAGATGTTTGCATTGATCCCGACTGCAGCAGTACCGTATGCGTTTGAGGCTGCTGCAAAAGCAAGGTCTGCAAGGGTAAACAATGCTCCTCCCTGCACCGCCCTTAAAGCGTTAAGATGTTTTTCTTCAATTTCCATCCTGGCTTTTGCATAACCGGGGGAAACTTCCAGCAGTTCTATTCCTGCATGTGCAGCGAATTTGTCTTTTTTAAATAACTTTTTGAGATCTTCCATGTAGTAACTCCGGTAATTGTCAGTAAAGTCGTGGTTCACTTTAACATTTTAACAATTAAAGTTATTCCTCCCAATTTGTGCCTGGCAAATTTCACTTCTCTCTAATTGCTCATCGCCTTAATTGCGCCACCGGAGTTCCTCCCTTCTCGCGGATTAATCTCCTATTTTTCAAACTCAAAGCCCTGATGCTGGCTCAATTGCGTCATAGGGGCAATTTTCATAACATCTGCCGCATTCCAGACATATTGACCCGTCAATTTTGTAAATTTTTCCTTTACTGATTGCCCCTGTGGGGCATAAATCTTCACATATTCCGCAGGCTGTACATTTTTCTGTAATTTTATAGCCCGGATCTTCTACTGTCGCTCCTCCAAAAGCAAACCTTTCCCGTTTCGGCGGGGAAACCGATAAGTCAAATATCTCCCCTGACCCGGCTGATATACAAAAAACTTCAAGAATATCTTTTGTATCTTCCGGGTACATGTCATCAAGAACAGGGTTTATTTCAAATATTTTTTCCAGAAAACTGTTATCAACAAATTCTATTCTACCTCTAACCCTGACCATAACATAGTCTTTATCCATCCCGACGATTGCAATTTCGGGATTTTTCTTTAACTGCCTGTAATACGGTTTTCCTCTTGCCGTGAGAAAGTATAATTTCCCATTTTCATACAGCATTACGTCGCTCATTCTTACTACCGGTTTTCCTTCATCAACAGTTGCAAAGGCTACGGATTTGATATTTCTTAAAAATTCCAGTGGATCTTCCATTTTCTCCCCCTTTCCTTACTTTTGCACTTCTCTCATATTTTATGATGGAGTAGATAATTGAAATCAACTTCTTAAACATTGACTGAAGGATTAGCTGTTCTTCCCGGAGGCGAAAGGTCATCGTGTATCCTTACTGCGAACAGCTTTTCGGTCTTGCCAAGTTCATACACTGCCATGCCTGCCTGGGGTGGGAGTTTCGTCTTTCCCCATTCGTCACAGATGAATTCCACAATGAAGCGGGCCCCGTCAAAGGTTGCAGTGCTTGAGCGAAATTCCGCCTTCAGCAAGGGCTGCATCATAAAACTCCTTACGTCCGGCCGGTCCGCTGTGTTTATAGCTTGAGCCGCTGGGCTCCCGCACGTATCCGTCCTCTTCAAAAAGCTCAAGTATTGCTGCTTTGTCCGATTTGGCTAGTCCAGCCATGTATTTCTTGATAGGGGTTCGTCCAGGTGCCTGGCTGGGCTCATTAGAGGTGGCCTGACGGTACATTTTCCGGTGAGCGGCCAGGTGCTGTGGTATACCCTGATTTCGGATGCGGTGTTCCCGGAACGGTCTGCTACAATGGCAACCGGCAGCTCAATATTCTTGCTTCCATGCTTCAGGTAGAGCACAAACTCAACAACGATGCGCTGGGCTGTATCCGTGAGGGTGAAATGTTCGGTTTTTGCCTCATGTTCCTGTAAAAAAGCTCGCTGGTCACTCAAATACCGTATAAAATTGGCTTTACCTCTGATTTCACCCTGAAGTGGGGTATTGATCAGTGGTTCATTGGAAAATAGGGAAATTAATGTTTCAATTTCTCCCCCGAGGATGCCTGCATAGAAATTCTTTAATGTCTCCCGTAACAATAAAGTCCCTCCTTTATATTTCCCTTTTATAGTTCCCTTTTATAATTTCTCTGTCAAAAGTGATATATATTGGTATTCTGGGGAACAGCAGGAAGTGATGATTGAATTACTGTTTATGGAATGTCGGTAAACAATTTTGAATGAAAGGTGGTCATTTTTATGAATTAAAAAAGTTATTACTTTGGGAGTACAGAGGGCCACAAGTACCCCCGCCTCAGGATCGTTCTGCCGAAATAGTTTATACCGGTTACTTTTTATTCCGAGGGCTGTGTAAAGGATAATTATCTGATTAAAGTAATTTAGCTGTGATGGCTATAACTGCTCTCAAAAGGCTAATTACATTTGTCGATTATTTCTTTTAGGAATGTTTAAGGCTAATCGCCGTGTTTTCAAACCTGGGATACAGCCGTCATCTCCCTTATAATATGGTTAATGCTAACGTTTTTATTTTTTCCCGTCTTAATATAATAGTCTGATTTTTGCTACTAGAAGGGGAAGAGACTCAGGTAGTAATCAGACTTTGCTCTGAACTTAAACTATGAGGTTCTATAGAGGAGTTCTATAGGTAAAAGTTTGAACGTTGATGGCGAGAATAAACAATATTTGCTCTGGGGCGGCATAGCATTGGTGCAATCCCATAGATGCCTGCCATTTTAATGACAGGAGCCGTCACTTATAACCCGTACCTTTAATTGATGGAGGGTCAAAAACTCACCTGTAACTCAATAATAAACCTGGGTGAAATATAAAGACATGGATAAAGAAGAATTACAAAAGGAACGAATAGATTTACTTTCCCAGATTAACGAGCTTTTAGATTTCCCTCTTATTCTGTTGTCAATCTTATGGTTGATCCTTATTGTTGTTGAGTTTGTTTACGGGCTTTCACTGCGTTTGCAAACAGCAGTTACTGTTATCTGGGGTATATTTATAGCTGATTTTTTTATTGAGCTGTATATTGCTCCGAAAAAAAAGGTTTATTTAAATGAAAACTGGCTTGTTGCTCTGGCTCTATTTTTGCCCGCGTTGCGGATTCTAAGGTTATTCAGTGGATTCAGAGTACTTAGATTTACGATTTTTGTCCGGTCTCTTAATCTTGCCCGGATTCTCTCTTCTTTTAACAGGAGTATAAGGACTGTTAGGCAGGCAATGAGGCAGCGAGGCCTGGAATATGTCCTTCTCCTCACTACTTTTATTACTTTTATAGGGGCAGCAGGCATGTATAGTTTTGAACGCCCGGGTCTTAGCTCCTATGTAGATGCTTTCTGGTGGACAGCTATGATTATGACGACAATAGGAAGCGACTACTGGCCAAAAACCGCCGAAGGGAGGATACTGACTTTTTTATTATCGGTTTATGCTTTTGCAATTTTCGGATACATAACTGCAGCCCTTGCAAGTCTTCTTATAGGAAAAGAGAAGGAAGCGTCTTCAAAAGAAATTGCAGAACTGCGTGGGGAAGTACAGCGGCTTTCCAGTGAGATTAGCACGTTTTTGGACCGGGAAAAAAAGTAACTTTAAGTAAAGTTCCCTGAAATATTTCATTAACTACTTCTAGTCACTCTTTTTTCTTCTCATCAGGGACTTTAAACAGTCTTACCAGCCCGATAAAGGCTACGAGTGCCCATGTCCCTTCAAGAATCACAAAAGGCATGTAGTCAATAAGTACCGAGGCATAACATGACAGCCCTGCTCCGACTACATTTAGCAGTGCGTAGGTCTTTGTATCCTGCATCAATATCTTGAAGAGATTCAGGAGAAAAGCCAGTAACAGCAAGAGTACTCCTATTGAGCCTAATATCACTGATAATTCAACCATACGCGGGCAATATATCTTTATTTATATATCTTTTTTCCGATATTAGTTTAATAGAATATACGGCTTCGCATTTTCAAATTTAACTATTTCTGCCCTGCCTAGTTTTCATAAATCTTCAGCAGGAAACCCCTGAGTCTTTAGAGGCTGTCCGACAATTCAATTTCAAGGTGAAAACATTTAATAAATAAGGTATCTAGAACCAATAAATAAGGTATCTAGAACCTTTACTACGGCTGCAGAACCGGATTTTTCCATACACTTTATCCAATCTGTGTTTGCAGTCGGAAGTATAAAATATAAAATGAATACTAATGGCAGCAAAGCTCTCTTATACCTCAAATTAACTCTCCTCCACCTTTTATATTTAGATTATTTTATTTTAATCATCCCTTTTTTTCTAAAAGTATGTTAAATAATCCTGTATTTCTCATACTTTTTAGTTAACTTAGAGCATTGAAAATAAGGCGTTAAGAACTATAGTTATTCAAAAAACAACTTTCTGACCTCTGAGTTAATTTTATATAACTGTACCATTTTTTACATAGTAATTATATTTCAAATCTTAGGTGCCCCGGATTAAAAAATTGTTCTTATATCTATGAGATAAGTGAGGCATCCGTGTTAATAAATCGGATAATAGTGAAATCTGAAAATTTTCGGTCAGTGCCTGGTTTTATTTCAGGTCTTTATCTCAAAGACCTTTCTAAAATTTGAAGTTTACAGGTAAATCAGCCTCATTATCCTGACAGGACTGTTTTTCCGGTATTTGATGTCACCTGTAGTGCTTTAGATACGATCTCTCCCGTACATCTCTGAGATCCGACTATTAATTCAGATAATTATCCTA
>JBFHIK010000023.1:0-13974 GCA_041596555.1 Methanosarcina sp. | reverse complement strand
CCAGAGCAAGATTATAGATACATCTACATTTATTGGATAATTCCCAGAGAACATTGACCTGTTCATCTGTAGGATATATCTTAATCTTTTTTGTTAGTTGCATAATTACCCTGACTTTCCACATATTTTTTTAAAGAGTCTACTGGCATAGAATATATTATCAATAAAAAGATGAAACTATGAATATATGTATTTAACTAATCACGATGAATATTAATGGGGAAGTTGACGGCTTTCATCCCCCACCTGTCGCTTCGCTCCGAGGAAGGGGACTTCCCGCATTCTTGTTAAACTCCTTTTAGATTCCGTCTCATCTTTAACCTTTCATATCAGATATTAATCGTCTGACCACTTGCTCCTGATAATTCATTTCAGATTTGGGGTTCAGGAAAGAGGGAGAGAAAAGCAGAAAGAAAAGCAGAGATATAAAAATAGATAGTTAAAACATATTAATAAATTTTATTAATATAAATATGCCACTTGTTAATATTACAGAGTGATTTGAGGGGGGATCGGTTTGGGTCTGGAGGGTCTAGAAAGATAGAGAAAAGGGGCTAAAACTTCAGTAAGCAAGCCGATAAAAAAAGCGAGTAAAAAAAGTTATCATAAGTTTTTCTTTATACTAAATTAATTATATTTCAAAGAAATAAGGTTGACTAAATATAATTAATGTAAAAATATAAATAGTACTGTGTAAATAAAGTAAGTAAACTGGATAATATTATTAAAGCGCAAGTCAAAATTTCTGAATGAGTAAATTTAATAAAAAAGGGAGTATAGGGGCCATTACGAAAAGAATCCAGTTTAAGCATCAATTGTGATAATTGATAAAATGTATAAATATAATATGACAGACATGATAGTAGGAGGGAGTATTTTGTCTGAAGTACCTAAAAGATATGGAAAGAGGGACTGCAACAAAACCCTGTTTAACTGAAATCCCTGTCCATCGCATTCGAATCAACATGTTTCACAGGGAAGATTTGCAGAAAAAATGTTAAATAGTATGTTATAATACCGTATACCTTCCTTTATGAATTGTACAAAAATATTTGCACCCTATACGAAAAAAATAAAACTCTCAAATTTTGGTTTCGGAAAAACACTCTTTAATTAAGGAAAAAGAGCGCTGGTCAATTAGAAGTAAATCTGCAATAAATATACTTAAAAAACCTGAGAACTAAAAAATATAAAAACTGAAGCATGCGGTTATTAAGAGATCAAAGTTCATGAATAAATGTGTGATAAAAATAAAATTAAAAAACATTCATAAAAAAATAAATATTATGAATCATTAACATAATAAAAAACGCAATATAGAAAATCCAAAAATCCACTCAGGTTTTTGAATTTTAAAGATAAAAACAAACTTTTAATTAAACCTAAGAAACCTAAAAACCCTGAATTAAACATAAGAAACCTGAATTAAACATAAGAAACCCTAAATTAAACATAAGAAACCCTAAATTAAACATAAGAAACCCTAAATTAAACCCTAAAACAAACTCTAAAAAACCTGGAAAGAGCGGTGATAAAAATGAAAATTAGAGTTGTAAGCTCAAAAGAAGAAATTGACACTTTAAATCTCAATGAGGAAATTGTCCATCTAGCATTCAGACCATCCAACAAGGACATATTTAAACTCATTCTGAAGTGTCCAGAAGTAAAAGCGATCCACATCCCTAGCTCATACAAAAGAACGATTTCCAGTTCTGCACAGATGTATCTATCGATGCAGAACATTGCTTTGCTTGAAGGCGATGTGTGGGGCCACAGAAAAGACATCAACGAATATTCCGAAGTTTCCCAGCATGTATTTGACCGTATAAAGGAACTGAAAGAAGAAGGTCATACCGATGAAGACACTATAGAAAGACTTGTAAGGGAAACACGGCTCAGCCCGGAATTTGTAACTTTTCTCATATCGAATTGAAGTCAACTACCCCACGCTCAAGCAGTGGGGCTTGCAAAAGCCCTGGTTGACCAGCCTGAGTCTTAATTGACTACGTTGGAAATGTCATGATACCTGCGAAAGCTTCCTCAGTTTGTAGCTCTATCGTGTAACATTAAAAGTCCTGAGAGGTAGGGGCGGTGTGCTACACATGAAAAGCATATCCAACATTATCGAGGAGAGACGGTTTTCCAAAACCGTGTTACCTGCTACGGAAATTCGTTTCCAGAGCAGAGTGGAGAAATCCAAAAGTGGAACGGAATGCCAGAGAGTTGACGGCATTCCTCCCTGCGCTAAAGCAACAGGGATTCCTGCCTGTCACATGTGAAATACCCCTGGGCTAAAGACATAAGAGTTTTACGCTTCTTCTTATAAAGTTTCAAATACGCCGATCAGAATCCTGATAGGTGTTCATTCTCCGGCAGAATCTCCTGCTTAAACTTATTTTATATTATCCATAGGCATATTCTGAAGCAAATCCCATAAGCTCCAGAGCTGATTCAGGAAAAAATTTATCAAAAAACGTGTCTCTCGGAATTACAAATTTAATAGTTCCAGTCACCAGCAAGCTTTTAAAGAAAACTCTCATTCGGGATAAAAATTTCTTTTAGAAATACCAATTAGATGTAATTAGATCCCTTACAGGAACCTTATTTCATACATCAGCACATCTTAACCTGCCAGTCAACTACTCCACGCTGAAGCAGTGGGGCTTGCAAAAGCCCTGGTTGACCAGCCTGAGTCTTAATTGACTACATTGGAAATGTCATGATACCTGCAAATGCTTCCTCAGTTTGTAGCTTTATCGTGTAGCATTAAAAGTCCTGAGAGGTAGGGGCGGTGTGTTACACATGAAAAGCATATCCAACATTGTCGAGGAGAGACGGTTTTCCAAAACCATGTTACCTGCTACGGAAATTCGTTTTCAGAGCAGAGTGGAGAAATCCAGATGGTATTCGTACTGAACAAAAACAAATATTCGAAAGAAAATAGAAAATAAAGAGGGCATTTCCCTTATGTTTTAATAAAAAGTTTAAATAAAATAGAGAAAAACAGGAGACGGATTTTATGACCGATTTTGAACATGTGCTTGTAAACTCATTTAATGCATACATTGAGGAAAAAGGCATAAGAGCCATCTCCTATCGGCTTAAGCAGCACAGGTTTACTTCTCAGTTCCTTGACGTGCTTGTAGATTCTCTTGACCCGGACCTGTACCTGGGGATCGAATGTAAAAGTATCTCTGTGGAGAAAGGAGCAAATGCACTTTACTTTACCCAGCATTTTACTGTAGACAAAAAAGGCATCCATCAAATAGACAGAATTTCAGACTACCTGAATAGATCTGGAAGGAGGGGATTCCTTGCAGTGGAGCTTCGCCTCGGGACAGGACATGACAGGGAAGCATATATGGTCCCCTGGGAAGAACTGGAAAAGAGTTATCATACAAAAAATCTAAAATTAACAGTACAGGAAATCCGAAATTTTCCGGAAATGAAAAGAGATGGAAAGGATTACATTATAAACCCTAAAGAATGGGGGAGAAAAAATCGCTGGGAAAAAGACAGTTAAACTGAAGCTAGCAGAGAATCTCGGAGAAAGTAATGACTGAAATTATGGAAACATTTAGAAAAGAAGCAGGAAGGTGTGCCGAAGAGATAAGAAAACACAGGTCAGTGCACGTAGTATCTCATATAGATGCAGACGGACTGACTTCTGCGGGGATTATCTGCACAGCTCTTGAACGGGGAAATATCGAATATACAGCAAGTTTTGTAAAGCAACTCGATGAAAAAGCCCTTGACACTATCGCAGACGAAAACCCCGAGTTTGTAATTTTTACGGATCTCGGGAGCGGGATGTGCGAACATATAAAATCCCGTGGGATCAATGCTGTTGTCTCAGACCATCACCAGCCTCAGGGCACTCTGGAGTTTCACCTAAACCCACACCTTTTTGGGGCAAACGGTTCTTACGAGCTGAGCGGTTCAGGAACCACTTACCTTCTGGCTTCAGCCCTCGGAAATAACAGAGACCTTTCCCCACTTGCCATAGTAGGGGCTGTAGGGGATATGCAGCACCTGAAAATGGGGCAGCTTGTAGGGATAAACAGGGAGATTCTGGAGGAAGGAGTAAAGGGAGGGCACCTCGAGTTCAAAAAAGACCTGACCCTTTTCGGAAAGCAGACCCGCCCAATCTACAAACTTCTGCAGTACTCTTCTGACCCGTACCTCCCCGGACTTACTGGAAATGAAGAAGCTTGCATTGAATTCCTTCATTCCCTGAATATTCGCTACAGCCAGGATGAGCGCTGGCGACGCTGGATAGACCTCGAGGTTTCGGAAAAACAAAAAATTGTCTCAGGGCTTTTCCAGTACTGCCTTAAATCAGGGATACCTGCATACAAGATCGAGCGCCTGATAGGAGAGGTGTATGTCCTTCTCAATGAAAGGGAGGGTACGGAAATGAGAGACGCATCAGAGTTTTCCACTCTTCTCAATGCTACTGCCCGGTATGACCATGCTGACATCGGGCTTGCAGTCTGCATGGGGGACAGGGAAAACGCCTACGAAAATGCCAAAAAACTGCTTGCTGAACACAGGCAAAACCTCGTTAACGGGCTTATGTACGTAAAAGAAAATGGCATTACTCAGCTCGCTAACATCCAGTACTTTGATGCAGGTTCCCAGATAAAGGAAACCATTGTAGGAATAATTGCAGGCATGAGTTCCACAATAGTTGAAAACAGGAATCTCCCGATTATTGCCTTTGCAAAAACAGAGGGAGGAGTTAAGGTCTCAGCAAGAGGGACGCAGGACCTGATCCGCAGAGGAGTAAACCTATCTGAAGCAATGTCAACGGTCTCGGCAGAAGTCGGGGGGGCAGGCGGCGGACACGATATTGCCGCAGGGGCAACTATTCCTGAGAACGCAAAAGAAGAGTTTGCCCGAAAACTTGACATTTTCATAGGAGAACAGCTTCGACGGAAAGCAAATTAAAAATAATGGAGACAGCCCTCCGGAAATCGGAGACAGCCCTCCGGAAATCGGAGACAGCCCTCCGGAAATCATACCGGAAAGCCGGATTCTACGAAAAGCAAGTTCAAGACTAAGTGAATGAAGGACAGGAGTTTCTGGAACAGGTTACAAGCAGATCTCAGACCAGATCATCAATCCGGCTCATTTCCTTGAAAGAAATTAACCTTGACATTGCACTTGTGTCTATGGGAATTCCATACTCCTGCACAACAGCCATAGGATTTGTTCCTCCAATGACAACTATTCCAAGGTGGTCTCTCTCAATAGGGACATCCAGAACCCTTGTGTTTGGTTCTCCCACTTCGAGAATTCCGCTGAAGCCTGCGTCCAGAAGGTCAGAAAGGCTGCTTTCAATCGCATCCCTTGCAACCATGGGAGCTTCCCTCAGGTTTGCGAGAACTTTGCCTGAGCCTGTCCTGAGCATTTCAGATACGGAAGTGATTCCCTGAGACATCAGGACTTCCAGGGGATCTACAGTTGTACTTACATATGTCAGCACATCGGTAAAACGTACAGGAGACCCGTTTCGGATCTGGACAACCCCGCCGAGCTTTGGATTCACAGGAATTCCTGCTTTTAGCAGTACTCCGTCAATAGTTATACTGCAAACAGTCCCGATTCCTACCTTTCCTTTTTCAATGGTCAGATTTCCGATTGACTCCCCTTCGGAAATTACTTTTACGTAAGGGGTCACGGAAAGTCCGCTTGAGATAACCATCTTGAAGATCCCGAGAACATCGTCAAGGTCTTTCTTATCGATAATTGACAGATTAAGTATGATGTCTCCATCCATTTTCTTAGGATCAAATGTAGTCCTGTACATGAGATCTCTGATCCGGGATGATGTAAACTGAATACGGTATCCATTTTTTTGCATTTCAACCCTCCTGTAATTGAAAGTATTTAAACCTATTATAAGTTGTGTATTAGTATGGAGAAAAATATCCTCCAGATTGGCATCAACCCTCTATCTGTAAGTCCTCTTCCTTGAAGGCTAAAATAAAAAAGATTAAAATTGAGGTTTCTCACAGGATTCTTCGGGAAAAAATGTATTAGAATGAGGGATCGTGTACATCGGGAAAAACTCGAGATCCTTTTCACAGCACTCCCGCTAAGAAGCTCATAAAGTCCTGTGGAGCCGTCAAGAATCTCAGTTTATCAGCTCTATGCACAAGATCATACATGTTTTCCCCTGAAGCAAGCCCGAGTTCATCACAATTCAGTGGTTTGCTATAACGAATGGACGGAATATCCCTGTAGAGGGGATTTTTGCCAAAGCCATCTTTAAGAAGGAAATAGGCAGCTCCAGAAAGTCGTTTTATAGGCTCATAGACCGAAGAGAAATCACGGCAAACCCAGTTTGCCATCTCAAGTGTCTGTTTTGAAGCATTTATTGTTACATGCCCGTACCCGGGTGGGACAAGCACCATATCTCCTTTTTCTGCTTTGATGACTGTCACATCCAGAACAATGTCCTCTTCTCCAGGCTCCACTTTCTGCAGCAGATAAGTTGCAGAACCTTCAAGCACCTGGTAAATCTCAGGATAGGAGACGTCTGTCCCAGGAACCTGCGGATGGTAATGACCTACGGTTTTAATGAATTCCGACCCAAGCATTCCGGGAGGGATTCTTGTAATATCATATCTGAGGTGGTGGGATTTGATAGTCTCAAAATCAGAATCGTTTTTGGCAAGATCCCGGAACATATAATACATGTCCTTATTTCTCTCATCTGCCCTTTCAAACCATTCCCTATCAAACACTACATCTTCCATGTCATGGAATTTTCTTACATCCGCCACGGTGACTTTATCCCCAAACTTCAGTGTAACTGCCATTGAATTCCCCTTTATTTCAGAGCATACAGATAACGTTCAATACCACATTCATAAACCATCAAGCAGGAAACCCCGAAGTCTCTAGCTCAGGGGTAATTGACTTACATACAAGATTTACATACAAGATTTACATACAAGATTTACAGACAAGATTTACAGACAAGATTTACATACAAGATTTACATACAAGATTTACATACAAGATTTACATACAAGATTTACATACAAGATTTACATACAAGATTTACATACAAGATTTTGCCATAAAAGCTAGCAGTGAATCAGTGAGGACAAAATCCAGAAAGGCAATATTGTAGAAGTTATTAACTAACAATATATACCTGTTACTGACATTTCTACTTTTTGGCGATACCCTAGAGGAAAATTACACTGTTTCACATTTTCAAAGCCTTTTCAATCATTTTAGGGTAAGTAAGTTCAATAATAGTTTTCAGATTTACTATATCCTCCCGGTTATATTTAAGAAGCAGGTCCAGAGCTTCCCTGTCACCCCTCTCATATTGTCTCCAGAGCCGGACTGCATCAAATCCGTCCATACCATCCGTATCCTCGCTTCTGCAAATTCCAAGCAGTTTCTCGATATTTTTGAGACCCCCACTGTATCCGATACGCCTGAGTGGATACATAAGGTCGATATGGAGCTGCTTGAATTCTATTTCGGGAAATTCGGATTTTATGAAAGGGATATCAAAGCGGGCTCCGTTAAAGGATACAAGAAGCCTGTATTTTGAAAATTCCTCCACTATATCATCAAGATTGATCCCCCTTACATACATTTTAGACTCATTTCCGTCATAGATTCCAACAACGGTTATCCTGTCCCTGACGGGGGAAAGCCCGGTGGTTTCGATATCAAAGAAAGCGACAGAGTCGGAAAACAAAGAATAAGCCCTCCAGTGTTCTGCAGAAGGCAGACGCTGAGAAAAAAAGAAGCAGTCTCTTTCATCCAGATGCTTAGAAGAGATTTTTATTTCGTCGCATATTCTGGTTTTCCTTAAAGAAGGAATTGAGATACTGTCTTCCATTTCCAGGAACTCGTCCCAGGTATTTATTCCTGAAGCCCAGATTTTCTGCTCGAGGGCTTTTCCTACGCCCGGAATGTGAATATATGTGTTCTTTAGCATTTTTCCCCTGAACCATTGGAGGTGATCTTTAATAAAAATACTGCATGAGGACTGAAAGTGATATAGAACACAGAAAGTTGATTTTACGAACTGTGGACCATGCAGTGAAAGATCAGAAAAGATAAACTGCTCGCTAAACAGACCTTAATCCGGGCAAATTATTTTTGACATGTATTTAAGAGTCAACCTTGCCGTGAGGAATCGTTTCGGATCCACGTCAACAAGGTTAATATACTGAGATAGTAATAATAAGAAGTGCTCTTTAATTCTTTGCGGGGGCAAAATATAAAGAGGGCTTATAGAGTTCAATTTAATAAAAATGGGGAAAAAAGGCAAGTTCAGGACTTCTAGAAAGCCAAAAAAATAAATACTAAGATATAGTTACCACCAGACAAATTAGAAATTCAGGATCGAGTTTTAAAGGCAGAAGTCAAGAAAGCCTTCTGAAAAATAATATTTTATAAGGGTGTGCAAGTAATGGCTAAAATTTCCGTGATCGGTGCAGGAAATGTAGGGGCGACCACTGTCCAGCGGTTAACAGAACTGGAACCTGGCGAAATTGTCATGACAGATATTGTGGAAGGACTACCACAGGGAAAAGCTCTTGACCTCATGCAGGCAGGGGCAATAAATGGGTATGATACGCGGGTAACAGGTACTAACGATTATGCAGACATTGCAGACTCTGACCTTGTGATAATTACAGCCGGGATTGCAAGAAAACCCGGAATGAGCAGGGAAGACCTTACTAAAACCAATTCAAAAATAATAGGAGAGGTCTCCCGAAATATTGCAAAGTATGCTCCAAATTCTATTGTTATAAATATCACAAATCCGCTTGACATTATAACATACGAAGCTATGAAATCAACGGGTTTTGAGCCAAAAAAGGTTTTCGGGATGAGTGGCGTCCTTGATGCAGGCCGTTTTGCAAGCTTTATAGCAGAAGAATTGAAGTGTTCGAAAAAAGATGTCGAGGCAATGGTTATAGGAGGTCACGGAGACCTTATGGTCCCCCTCCCTCAATATACCACAGTCTCTGGAGTTCCACTTCCAGAACTGCTTCCAGATGAGACTATTGCCAGGCTTGTAGAAAGGACAGTTAACGGAGGAGCCGAAATAGTAGGACTTCTCAAACAGGGGAGTGCATTTTATGCCCCGTCTGCAGCTATTGTGCGCATGGCAGAAGCCGTGCTTAAAGATTCAAAACGCATTCTTCCGGCTTCGGCGTATCTTGAAGGGCAGTATGGGCAGGAAGGAATTTATTTCGGAGTGCCCGTAAAACTGGGAGCAAATGGGATAGAAGAAATCCTGGAACTCAAACTTGATGAAAGCCAGTATGAGACACTCAGAAACTCCTCAGAAACAATAAGAAAGGGAATCTCACAGCTGGAGATATAAAATAAACCACAAAATAAACCTCTAGAGACTTAAACAGATCAGAACTGAAAGGTATTTATTAACAAAAAACAGGTTTCTGTTAACGGAAAAATCAGTAAATTTTTTCAGCAGGCAAAGATTTTTGAGAATTAAAGATCTTAAAGACCTGCCCAATTTTCCAGTTTAGTTCTGTTTTAACCTGCCTACAAAAAATACAAAAATAAAATTACTCCTTCTTAATCAATCAGGATAAGAGCAGGTTAGCGACAAAGCAGGTTAGCGACAGAGCAAGGTTAGCGACAGAGCAGGTTAGTGACGACTCCTGCGAATAAGTTCGCAGGTATCTATGATATTGCAACCGATGCTATACCGGCTGGGACAATTCAGAAAAGAATTTAATAGAGAAAAACCACCTTCACCCCTGATTAACTTAAACACGGAGTATTTATTACATAATGTAGATTAAAAATTATTTTACTCAGAAAAAGATAATAGAGAATTCATTAATCATAAACACTAAGGTTAAGTAGAACTGAAAAATCTGGGAATAGATTTATTTAGAGAGAAAAGCCCGGTAAAACTGTAAGATATATAAGTATGTTTTTCATATAAGGTAGAGAAGATATTTAAATAAATTTAGGATGCATAGATAACTTAAATTAATTAATAGAGCAGGGATATAATGCGCGCAGAACTCACATCACTCTTTGGCCTAAACATATACACAAACAACGGTGTTTATGTAGGGAAGTTGCAGGATCTTGTAATTGATGTAGAGGAACAGAAAGTTACGGGACTTGCTGTTTCGGACATTAACAGGGAACTTTTTGATCTCAGCAGCAGAGGTATTATTATTCCCTACCGGTGGGTTATTACAGCAGCAGACATTATCATAATCAGAGACGTTATCCAGAGATATAAAAAGAGGAAAGAAGACTGAATGGTCTTTAGAAAAGGTATATGAAAAATCGGGAAATCTATGCTGAAATGCGCTGTATCCCGCCAGTGATCTTGCGCGCTGACGGCAGGAATTTCAAAAATACACTTTCAGGCCTGGGCTTTGAGAAACCCTATGATAAAACATTCGCCACAGCAATGGCGGACACTGCCGAACTCTTCATAAAAAAAAGCGGTTTAAGCCCTCTTTTTGCCTATACTTTTTCAGATGAAATCAGTTTTCTGTTCACTGCCCTTCCTTTTGATGGCCGGGTGGAAAAAATCGATTCTGTTGTGGCGAGCTTTCTGGGCAGTGCTCTTACGATAAAACTGCGGCTTGATGAACCCGTAGCTTTTGATTCCAGACTGGTGGCTCTTCAAAAAGAGGAAATCCCTGAGTACTTTCACTGGAGGCAACTGGAAGCCTGGCGCAACTTCGTGGCAGCCTGGGGATTCTATGCCCTCAGGAACGAAGGCGTGGGGAAAAATGAAGCTGCAAAGTGTCTGAAAGGAAAAAAAGAATGGGAAATCCATGAGATGCTTTTTGAAAGAGGAATCAATCTTGCGGCACTCCCTGCCTGGCAGAGGAGAGGAATCATTATATCAAACGAAGAACATGAAATCCAGGGCTTCAATCCGGTATCTGGCAAAGAGGAAAAATCCCTGAGAAAAAAAATAACTCAGAACTGGGAAATCCCTAAATTCAAATCAGAAGATGGGATACCGTTTTTAGAGAAACTTATTAATAGAAACTGAAGTTTTTCAGAAAAAAAGAAAAGGAATGTAGATGCAATGGATAGACTTGAGCTTATAAGAAGAAATGTTCAGGAAATTGTAACCGAAGACGAACTGGAAGGACTCCTAATCAATAAAGAAGCTCCCCGCGCGTATGTAGGATACGAGCCGAGCGGAAAAATCCATATGGGGCATGTCCTTACCGTAAACAAGTTAATAGATTTGCAAAAAGCAGGGTTCAAGATCACTGTCCTGCTTGCGGATGTACACGCTTATCTGAACAGGAAAGGCACTCTTGAAGAAGTCAGGAAGATTGCAGACTACAACAGGCGCTGTTTTATCGCTCTCGGGCTTGATGAAGTCCAAACTGATTTCGTTTACGGGTCAGACTTCCAGCTGGGAGCCGAGTACATGTTAAATGTGCTCAAACTTTCAAGAACAGTTACCCTCAACAGGGCAAAGAGGAGCATGGACGAAGTAGGGCGTGCAATGGATGACCCGACAGTTTCCCAGATGGTATATCCCCTGATGCAGGCTATTGACATTGCCATGCTTAAGGTGGATGTGGCAGTAGGGGGGATTGACCAGAGGAAAATCCACATGCTTGCCCGCGAAAATTTAAAAAGCCTCGGATTTGAAACCCCGATCTGTATTCACACTCCTATTCTCCTGGGGCTTGACGGAACCAAGATGGCTTCTTCAAAGGAGAATTTTATTTCAGTAGATGATACGGAAGAAGAGATCTACAAGAAGTTTAAGAAAGCTTTCTGCAAGATCGGAGACGTAGAAGAAAACCCGATTCTTGCCCTTTTCCGCTATCATATCATCCCAAGATACGAAACAGTTGTTATTGAAAGACCTGAGAAATTCGGTGGAAACCTAACATACCACAGTTATGCCGAGATGGAAAGTGCCTTTATAGAAGAAAAAGTCCACCCAATGGACCTTAAAAATGCAGCTGCAAAATATATAAATGAGATTCTGGACCCTGTCCGAAAAGTTCTTATCTGAATTCCGGGAGGGTAAAACCCTTCCAGAAGAATTTAGAAAAATCCGGGGTAAAGGCACATTCTTACGGAGAGGGGGGGACGTCACATAAAAAAAGCCTGAAGATCCTGGATAAAATGTTATATAGCTATAAAGCATAGAATATTTGAAGAGTTAGATTAGATATCCAGGGTGCTTTTTATGAAATATGTTTATCAGGACTCTACGGAACTGCCTGTACAGAGAGATTTAATTGAAGATCTTAAATCACTCATAGATATAACCGCCCGAGTAATCCCTCTGGAGAATTCCATAATAGAACTCAAGTGCAAAAATAAAGAAGCACTCCATGAATTAAACAACAGAATTACCGGAATGAATATTTTCGAGGAAAAACTCAGCGCACTTGCAAATAAATTGATAAAAGAAATAGGTACTGAAGATTTAATATCCTGTACTGACGCAGTCCTGATCACCTGCAGCGAAAATCTCGGGCGAAAGCGTGAAATTCTCGAAATAGAGTCCAGAAAAATTGAAAATGGAATCGTCCAGGAGTGTCAAAAAATTGAGAGCAAGGTTCTTGAGGTTCTCACTCCTTTTTTGATCTCAGGAATATATGGAGCAGAAAAGAGATTTGAGCTTTCCAATGGCATAAACGGAGTTTCAGGGGAAATGGAAGGTTCGGTTTCAGGCCTGCAATATTATTATAGACTCTGGTTTACAGAAGAGCCTCTGACAGTAGAGAAGCTTATTAATAGCTTGAGCCTGCCAGGAAGGACAAGGACCGGAATCCTGCGAAAAGAAGAGAAAATAAAAATGCAGGACCTCTCCGATTTTCTCGTAAGTTCCCTTGAATATGACAGTGAGAAAAATATCCGTCTTGTTATTGAAAATAAAAAAGCAAACCGGAAGTTCAGGATAGAAGGCGGTGGGCTCAAGTACTTTGTATATGAAGATGAAAGAGAGATTACTGCCGACAAAGAACTTGGTGCTCTTATAGATATGAAGGTTCTTGCGAAAATTCCGGAAAAGATTAAGAATTACCTTCAGGCAAATATCCGGACTTATACCCTTTCAAAGGTCTTGCTTGACGAAGAGGACGCCGTCTCTACAAACCAGATTTTCGACTGCCTGAAAGTGATTGCCGAACAGTACGGTGTGGTCGTCCAGGAATGTCTGGCAAAAGGGCTTAATAAAGAAGAAATTACCATCAAAATGGAAGAGGCCGACGGAACTAGAACGGAGAAGTATATTTCAAAGGCTGAAATGTATAGCCGTCTTTCAGACGTAGGAAGTGAGGGAGTTGAGATTGCCGAAATACTCGGCGTGGACAGTAGGGCTCAGATTAAGGACAAAAAATACCTGATCGTCTAAGTATTTTTAAAAGTTATCTTTTTGGATTATATTATTACGGTTTATATTTGTCTTTTAAATTTATTTTTTAAATTTATTTGGCATGAAAGGGCTCTCAAGTACTTTCATTATTTGGGCATGTTATTCGAAGAATTCCATGTGCGTTTTTTTACATCAATTCTTTAGATCCGTTCCCCTCCTTTTATCCCGCAGATTTGTATAGTACAACGTGAGCTGGAACATCTGGAGAAGGAAGGGAGTAAGGACTTTCACCGTGGAATTTTCACATTAATGAATATAATGGCAATGCCGCGAATTTGCTGTAAATTCGAAGTCAAATTTTTGCTTACTGCAGAAAGTTTGGCTCTCCTGACGTGGGATGTTCTCCCAGATAACTTCTTGAGATTTGTGATTTTACAGAAAATTAGGCACACTGTCCATATAGATTTTTAAGGAAAATCTTCCGGGACTTATTGCGGAATATAAAATAAACAGATATAAATAAATTTATATTATATTAGGAGCCTATCCGAAAAGTGGGTACCTGCTGTAACTTTTACAATACGCAATATGCAAAACCGGAACGTATGCTCTGATATTATAGACCTATT
>JBFHIK010000022.1:0-14046 GCA_041596555.1 Methanosarcina sp. | reverse complement strand
TCCTTAATTTTCTCAATCATTTCCTCATTAGCCTCGACAACGAAAGCTCCAATATACCCACATTTTTTACAGTGATAGACTGCCCCTGCATATCCGCCAACCTCGTAGTAGATATCCGCATTCCCGCAGACAGGACAGACTTCTACTAATTTTTCCCGATTCAGAGAAATTCCCTCCTTTGATAAGGCTTACAATCCCGAATTATTAAATTATATATAAGAAGCATGATTCAAGATAAAGACATAGTATTTTAACCTGATATTCAAACTGATGTTCACAATTAAATTCACAATTAAATTCACAATTAAATTCACAATGACTCAAACTGACTCAAACTGACTCAAACTGACTCAAACTGACTCAAACTGACATGCGGAAAGAAACCGGGCTGCTTAACTGAAATAACCAGCCGTTTATTCATATTTCCCCGTTCCAGATTTAGATATAAAATATAGAAATTAACGATTCAAGCTTACAGTGAGTTGAAAAATGACAGAAATGATGACCCCTGCAATGCGCCAGTACTACGAAGCCAAGCAGGCATACCCTGACGCCCTTATCTTCTTCAGGATGGGAGACTTCTACGAGTCCTTTGGGGAAGACGCAAAAACCATTGCGAAAGAACTTGAAATTACCCTGACTGCACGGGGAAAAGACAAGACAGGGGAGAAAATGCCGCTTGCAGGAATTCCCTACCATGCCATTGACACCTACCTGCCCAGGTTAATAAATAAGGGGTACAAGGTAGCGATCTGTGAACAGCTCGAAAATCCGAAGCAGGCAAAAGGGGTTGTGAAGCGGGGGGTTGTAAGGGTGGTAACCCCGGGAACAGCAATAGATTCTTCCATGTTTTCGGATGCCTCAAACAATTATCTCATGGCAGTTGCAGGAAGGGAGATAGGAAAATCCGGAAAAAGTGGAGAAAGCGGAGAAAAAGAAATGGAATTCGGGATCTCCTTCCTCGACATTTCGACAGGGGAGTTCCTTACAACCCAGTTTACAGACTCGGAAAGCTTTGAAAAGCTCCTCAGCGAACTTGTCCGCATGCACCCTGCAGAATGCATCCTGCCTCCGTCCCTGTACGGGAATTCGGAGCTTGTAGCCAGGTTAAAGGACCAGACAATTGTGCAGGAATTTGCTCCCGAGATTTTCGGACCCGAGGAAGCCGGAGAAAACCTGAAAGCCCATTTTGGGGTCGCAACCCTCGAGGGCATGGGCTGCGAGAAACTGGAGTTTGCAGTTTACTCCGCCTGGGCTGCCCTCGAGTATGCAAAAACTACCCAGATGAGGGACCTTGCCCATATCAATACTCTCAGGACCTACTCAAACACCGAATTTATGGTCCTGGATTCGATTACCCTTCGCAACCTCGAAATTGTGAAAAACGTGAGGGAAGGAGGAGACGAAAACTCCCTCTATCGGACTCTGAATTTCACACGGACCCCCATGGGAAGCCGCATCCTGAAAAAATGGCTTTTAAAGCCTCTCCTTTCCGTAGAAAAGATCAACCTCAGGCTGGATGCAGTCGAAGAGCTGGCAAAAGATTCTCTGCTCCGCTACGATATAAGGGACTGGCTCTCAGACGTAAGGGACATCGAACGCCTGGTAGGAAGAATAGTATACGGAAATGCCAGCGCAAGAGACCTTGTAGCCCTGAAAAAGTCCATGGACGTCGTACCTTCTATCCGGGACTGCCTTCTGGAAAAAGCCGGGTCAGAAATTTTAAAAGAGATTGCAGAAGGGCTTGCAGCCTTTTCAGAACTGGAAAACCTGACGGAAATGATTGATAAAGCAATTGTGGATGAGCCGCCGGTAACTGTCCGGGATGGGGGGATGATAAAACCCGGATACAATCCGGAACTTGACGAACTCAGGGATATTGCAAGCAACAGCAAAAAGTGGATTGCGATTTTTCAGCAGAAAGAAAGAGAGAGGAGCGGGATCAAGTCCCTGAAAGTCGGATACAATAAGGTATTTGGGTATTATATCGAAGTTACCCATGCAAACAGCAGCCAGGTGCCTGAGGACTACATAAGAAAGCAGACCATGTCAAATGCCGAGCGTTTCTTTACTCCGGAACTTAAAGAAAAAGAAAGCCTGATCCTGACAGCAAACGAAAAGTCAGTAGCTCTGGAATACGAAATCTTCACTGAACTCACACAGGCCCTTTCAGCCCATTCAAGGGAACTCCAGGAAACAGCAGAAAGGCTGGGAACCCTTGATGTCCTTGCAGACCTTGCTGAGGCTGCTGAAAACAACAACTATACAAGGCCGCAGATCACCGAAGACTGCAAGATCCTTATCAGGGACGGACGGCATCCCGTCGTTGAAAGTACCGTATCAGGAGGCTTTGTACCCAATGATACCGAAATGGACTGCAAGGAGAACCAGTTTTTGCTTGTTACAGGCCCGAACATGGCAGGAAAGTCCACCTACATGCGCCAGACCGCCCTTATCGCAATTATGGCTCAGGCAGGCTCTTTTGTTCCGGCATCCCATACATCCATAGGAATGATTGATCAGGTCTTTACAAGGATAGGGGCTTTTGACGACCTTGCAAGCGGGCAGAGTACTTTTATGGTTGAGATGGTGGAGCTTGCAAATATCCTGAATAATGCCAGTCCCCGAAGTCTTGTACTGCTTGATGAAATCGGCAGGGGGACGAGCACATATGACGGGTATAGCATCGCAAAAGCAGTTGTGGAGTTCCTGCACAACAGGGGAAAGGTTGGCATCAGGGCTCTTTTTGCGACCCATTATCACCAGCTCACAGCCCTTGAAGAGAAATTAAAGCGGGTCAAAAATTACCATATTGCAGTAAAAGAAGACGGCCACGAGTTAGTTTTCCTGCGGAAAATCGTTCCCGGAGCAACAGATAAAAGTTACGGGATCCAGGTCGCAAGGCTTGCCGGAGTCCCGGAAAAAGTGATCGAAAGGGCAAACGAGATTCTTAAAGAGCTTGAAAGGGAAAACGTTTTTGAAGAAGCCGAAGACGGCGAAACCGGGAAAAAGAGGAAAAGCAAAGCAAGTGCACGTTATACCCAGATGATGCTTTTCGACCCCGGAAGCGGAAGTGGGAGTTCGGAAAGGGCAAAAGGGTTGAGCCCTGTGGAAGCAGCCCTGAAAAAGATTAACGTGGACGAGATGACGCCAATAGAAGCCATGAATAAACTCCATGAGCTGAAAAAGCTGCTTGGTTAAAATGAGAAATGGGCAAAAGAATTGCCCAGCTTGATAGAGCAAGGGATCAGGGGATCAGAGAATAACGGATTAGGGAAGAACAGATAAAAGTGCAGTAAAAATGCAATAAAAGTGCAGTAAAAGTGCAATAAAAGGGCAGATGAAAGGACGATAAAAAGTAGATAAAAAACAGATGAAGGGAAAACGAAAGGAAAAGTGAAAAACAGGTGACGGGGCAGGTTGAAAAAAAGATGGAAGAAAAGATGGAAGAGCAGGGAAATAAAATCCGGATTCTTGACAGGGACACGATAAATAAAATCGCAGCCGGAGAGGTAATAGAACGCCCGGCATCCGTGGTAAAGGAACTTGTGGACAACTCAATAGATGCCAGAGCAACGGAAATCCGCATCGAGGTAGAAAAGGGGGGAAAACATTCAATCCTTATCCGGGACAACGGCTGCGGGATGAGCAGGGCCGATGCCCTCCTTTCATATAAAAAACACGCAACAAGCAAACTCACGAGGATCGAAGACCTGGATACGGTCTCAACAATGGGGTTCAGGGGAGAAGCTCTTGCTTCAATTACCGCCATTGCAAAGGTCGAAATCCTTACCCGCCCCAGAGAAGAGATTACCGGCACAAAGATGGTCATCCACGGAGGAAAGGTGCAGGAAACATCTGATGCAGGCACGGCTCCGGGGACCTCGATACACGTAAAAGAACTCTTCTACAACACACCTGCAAGGCGCAAATACCTGAAAAGCGACCGCAATGAACTTGCCCATATCACAGATACAGTCATGAGACTTGCCCTGGCAAATCCGGGAATTTCCTTTACCCTGCTCAGCGAAGGAAAGCAGATCATAAGAAATACGGGGTCAAATGACCTGTTCAAAAGCCTGGTCAACCTGCTGGGACCTGATACTGCACGTTCAATGCTGCCCCTTGAGTCCAGGACAGAAGACTTTGAAATCCGGGGATATATTTCAAAACCCGAAACCAACAGGGGAGGAAGCGACCAGCTTTATGTTTTCGTAAACACGCGCCCTGTAACTTCAAGAGCTATCAGCACATCTGTCCGTGAAGGCTATTATACAAAGATCCCTAAAGGCCGCTATCCTGTGGCAGTGCTTGCTCTTACCCTCGATCCGGGAGAGGTGGATGTAAACGTCCACCCCCGCAAAGCCGAGGTCCGTTTCAGCCGGGAAAAAGAGGTGGGGAATGCAGTCATTCGTGCAGTTGAAAAGGTCCTCTCGGAACACGGGCTTGCACCCGAGATCAGGGAGAAAGAGGGGAAACGGGTTCAGAAAACCTTTGAGGGTTCAGGGTCATCAGAAAAAATTCAGGCCCCGGAAACCCCTATAACTCTGTCGGAAAAGGGAGAAACAGAGGAAATAGGGAAAGCAGCCGGAAGAGAAACTGGAAGGAATACTGAAAAGGAAACTGGAAGGGGAACTGGAAGGGGAACTGGAAGGGGAACTGGAAAGGAAGCAGAGGTTCAAGGGGAAGCCAGGGTTCCTGACAGCGGAAATAGACTCCTGAGAGAAAAATCCGAAGCTTACACTTATCCGATAAAGGATACGGAGAAGAGGCTGAAGAAATCCGAGCGTTTCCTGGATGTAGAAAAGGCAGGAGCCCAGGAAATCCTGAGGGAAGGAGACCAGGGCAGTAAAAAGGGAGAGGAAAAAACAGGGGAAAAGGAAGAGGAGAAAGCAGGAGAAAGAGAAGAGAAGAAGGTAGGAGAGAAGGAAAGAGAACTTATCACTAAGAAAACAGGGGAAAAGGAAAGAGAACTGATCAGTGAGAAAACAGGGGAAAAGGAAAGAGAACTGATCAGTGAGAAAACAGGGGAAAAGGTAAATGAAAGAATAAATGCAGGAGAGAGGCAAAGCCAGAAGCCAAAGAAAAAAGCAAACACCGACCTTTTCGAAGACCTGCGGATTATAGGCCAGGTCTCTAAAATGTATATCCTTGCCGAAAAAGGGGAGGATCTTGTGCTCATTGACCAGCATGCAGCCCATGAGCGTGTCCTTTACGAGCAGGTCCTTAGGACGAAAAAGTCCAGGGTACAGGAACTGATAGCCCCTGTGGTGATAGAACTTACCCCGAAAGAAAAGGTGCTCATGGAAGAATACATCCCTTACCTGGAGGAGTACGGCTTCGGGATCTCGGAATTCGGGGACAATACCTATGTCGTGACCTTTGTGCCTGAGGTTTTCGGACGACTTGAGGACACCAGCGTAATCCATGACGTGATATCTGACCTGCTGGCTGAAGGAAAGATTAAAAAGGACACCGGAATCTCGGAAAAAGTGAGCAAGACCCTTGCCTGCAGGGCAGCAATCAAAGGAGGGGCAGCCTGCAACTCAAGGCAGATGGAAGAGCTGATAGAACAGCTCAAAGCAGCTGAAAATCCCTACTCATGTCCACACGGGAGGCCAACAGTGATAACTTTTACAAAAGGGGAGCTGGACCGCATGTTTGCAAGAACTGCGTAAACATGGTTGCCGGGAAAAAGAAAAAGGGCAGAAAAAATTCAGGGGAAATGGGCGGTATATAGAAGCGATACCCCCTCCTAAAAACGCCATCTGTCGATCGAGCGTATGGAAAGAATACTGGTAATTAGCTATGGAGATTCCAGGAAGATTTCCACTGGAGAAAGTACCATTATTCCTATAGATTTATATAATATAACTGATGATGTAGAGTCGGTGTCAGGCGAGTATTGACATCTGAAAAGGCATCATTCCACAAGGCTATTTTTCACACACCAACCCCAAACCCCAACAACGAATGGTACCCCCCATTCAAACCCCAACAAACCCCAACTTCCAGAAAAACGAAAAAATCCCCACTCCTGGAATGATGCCACTCTTTTCTATAATTGTTCTACGATTTGTACACTGTTCATGGATCTTTTTGAGAATTTACTGACTGTATTCTATTTCACTGACTGTATTCTATAATTCACTGACTGTGTTCTATAATTCACTGACCGTATTCTATAATTCACTGACCTTTTATCCGGAGCCCAGCGATCTATTTTGAGAATCCAATGACTGTTTTCTATAATCCAGCAACCTTTTTCCAGAAACCAGTCTTTTTGCCCGGGTTTGCGCAGGAGCCTTGCAGGCATTTCATAAGAATCAGTTGTGTTTTGTTGAGGCTCTTATCTTCTAATTCGTTTCCGGTTTTCAGGTTGGTTTTCAGGTCAATACATTTATAATAAAAAACCTCCGAGTATTCTTCCATGATAGATCCTGTTAACAATTTCAAGATCCCTGAAGAATGGATTGCCCGCACAGGGCTGCCCAGGGAAGAGCTTGAAAAAAACGTGGCATCCGGGATGATCGTGGTCCTGAGTGACGGGTCCGTACTCAAGAGAGGATATACCACAGGAACTACAGCCAGTGCCGCTGCAAAAGCCGCTGTCCTTTCTCTCAAAAAAACAGTGGACAGAGTATCCGTTCCCACCCCGGTAGGACTAAGAGCCTACTTTGAAGTCGGCGAGTCCTCCCCAGGGCGTGCAGTTGTAAAGAAGATCCTTAACGATCACGAATCCGATATTACCCGGGGGCTTGAATTTGTTGGCGAAGCCAGGGAAGCCGGGGGAATTACCATCTTAGGCGGAAAGGGTATAGGGGTTGTAAGAAGGGACGGGCTCCAGGTTTCGAAGGGCAACCCGGCCATCAACCCAAAACCCATGGAACAGATCCGGGCTGCAGTGCAGGAAGCTGTAGAGGAACTGGGTCTGCAGGGAGCTGAGGTCACGATTTCGATCCCTGAAGGGGAAAGGATAGGAAAAGAGACTCTGAACAGCAGGATAGGAATCGAAGGCGGAATTTCTGTCCTCGGGAGCACAGGTTTTGTTGAGCCCTGGAACGACCACCTTGGAGAGACGAAAGGAGACCTGATCCGCTGCACGGACAGGGTGGTCCTGACTACGGGCCGAATAGGCATGCGTTATTCTCACATGCTCTTCCCTGACTACACCGTTGTTATGGTCGGGAGCAGGATTTCGGAAGGGCTTGATAACGCTTCAGGCGATGTTATTATCTGCGGGCTTCCGGGGCTTGTCCTGAAATGGGGAAATCCTGAAATGCTTCAGGACAGCGGGTATGCAACCGTCGTTGAGATGCTTGAAATGGCTCCGGAACACGAGCGCCTGAAAGAAGCCTTTGAGATGGCGGTTGAGAAAGGAAAGGGCGCAAGAATCGTTGTAATTGACAGGGATGGGTCTGTCCTTATGGACAGCAAGAGTGAGAAACAAAAGTGAGAAACAAAAGTGAGAAACAAAAGTGAGAAACAAAAGTGAGAAACAAAAGTGAGAAGCAAAAGTGAGAATTAAACTGAAGAAACGGACTGAAAGTAAAATTCAAGCATTGAAATTTTAGAAACTTGAACCGGACAGAGGGGAAGAAAAACTATGATTGTGGTAGGAGTCGGGGTCGGACCCGGCATGCTCACGGAAGAAGGAATAAGGGCGATAAGGAAGGCATCGGTGGTTTACGGGGCAAAAAGAGCCCTTGAAATTGCACAGGAATATATCACCTGCGAAGCAAAAACGATTAAAGACTACAAGTCGCTCCATCTCCTGCCCGCAGATGCCGTTGTCCTGTCCACCGGCGACCCCATGTTTTCCGGGCTCGGGAAATTTGCAGGGGAAAAAGATACCGTAATTCCCGGAATTTCTTCAATGCAGGCAGCCTGTGCGCGTACAAGAGTAAACCTGACGAACCTCTGTGCAATAACAGCCCACGGCAGGGACTTTGAGCCTGCAAAAGCCGAACTGATCCAGGAATTGAAGAACGGTAGAAACATTTTCCTGCTTCCGGAAGAGGCATTTGGCTCCCGTGAGGTTGCGGAAATCCTTAAAGAACTTGGGATAGACGCTGAGCTTTATACCTGCGAAAACCTCGGCTACCCCGAAGAAAGGATCGCAAAAGGCACTCCTGATAACCCCCCGATTGCGGAAACTATTCTCTACGGGCTGCTTGTCGTGCAGAAAAGGTAAAAAGAAACCGAAAAGAAACTGAAAAAACACGAAAAAAGATGGAAAAAAGTAATGCAGAAAAGCAATGCAGAAAAGATGGAAAACTTCCTGTTCAGCATCCCGGAGACTTCTGCAAGCGTTCGGTTCATTCCACAGATGCTCGGCTCAGCCCATGATAAAGCTGAAGACCGCGTAAAAGATTAAATCCCCGTAAATGACTGCGGTTATAAAGCCTGCCGTAATTGAGAGCATGAAAGGCAGGCCCGGAGTAACCCAGACTTCCTTTTCAATGAGCCCTTTTTTTACGTATTCCTCAAGTTCGGGCTTCCGGTCCGCATCAAAATCGAGCCCTGTACGTGCAAACTTCCTGCTGACAGCTCCGTTTTCGTCAAGTTCGAACTTTTCAAGCAGACTCAGATGTTTCTTATTTTTCAGAGAGGACACCTCAGTCCTGTACCCAAGAAACATGTAGAAGGGCTTTTTGAGCATACCAGGCGAGAAATGGAGAAGGTTGTAGCAGAACATCCCGAGAGGCACGAATATCGTTACCAGAAGAGCATTTTCCAGCACCGTGAAGGCAAAGAGCCCTACAGGAGGCAGCCCGAACAGAGGATAAAGCTCTCCCGAGAACAGGAAAACCGGATAGAGAGGAAATAAGATGGAAAGCACTATCAGCCCCTTTGCATCCCCGCCCCCGAAAGCTCCAAGCTGGAAAAGGATGTAAATCGAAATGAAAACGACAACTCCAGAAAAAAGAAGAGATTTAAGGTAGGGAATCCCTCCAGTATAAAAGTCATAGATTACAAATACCGAACCCGATGCAAGCATGTATTTCCATACCTGATTTGAGACTCTGCGCTCTTTCAGGTCGGTATAGCACGAGTAGAGCAAAAACGGCATGGTGAAGAGGATTTTCAGGATTTCTATCATACAAACCAGACAATTAAATTATTTCAATAGTTATTAACATTATTACTTTTTTACTTCTTTACTTTATCGCCCGACTGAAACCCTCGAAATATACAGAGGAACCGAAACCCCCTTTTGCCAGAAAGATAAAAAGTACTCACATAACAGGTCCGGGTAAGCCCAAAATCAGGCTACAAGCGATAAGCTTATACATAAGAAGTTCTATTTTATGGTTGCTTAACCCTATTAATTTTCAATTTCATTTGTGGGCTCGTGGTCTAGCCGGTTATGACGTCGCCTTCACACGGCGGAGGTCCTGAGTTCGAATCTCAGCGGGCCCACTTATCTATCTTTTTTATGGATTCTAAGAGCATATTGAGCTTCTTTTCTAATGCTTCAACTCTTGCTTCTAGGTCAGATTTTACTTCTGGTTGTGCAACTGTAAGTTCACCATTAAACCGGAGTTTATAAGATTTCATGAAAATCGGGCTATAACTATTGATATTGTGCATGTATAACAAAAAAGTAAGTAAGTTCCAAACCCATTTAATTCAATTTTGGCGTCACCACATCTTGAATTCGCCAAAAGATTGATACTTATGTGTTTTCCCCTTCATTATAAGGAAGAAAACAATATGATGCGTCTTGTTATAGGGATTATGTTTTATACCCTACATAATGGAAATTTAGCTATTTTTGTTACACACTCGTTTATATTAGTAATCATATATTTGTCGATTTTATACTAAAATGCTTTGAATTGGTGCCAAACAGAATTAATTTGTTGTTATACACTATATTTTATGCGTCGCCTGATGCGGTTTTGCCCTACAAAGTATAAACTCCGGTTAAACTCTTCATCAAGGGAGATTACATAGATAGGCTTACCATGATATTCTGTTTTGAAAATGTGAGCAGTACTTTCGAATAAAGCTCTTGGTAAAGTAAACGCGGGACTAATCATGTCTCAATCATTGTTTTAGCGGAGATTGCTTGCGAATTTGTGTTGATATATGTAGTATTATTTTCTTCATATGACGTTGCATTATGATCCTGTTGAATGCGCTGACTTAGCTGTGATTCTGAACGAGGGTTCTCTGGAAGAGAATCTATAATGTGTTTAACATATGCGAAATCGCACGTTGTCCCAGCTTTTATAATACGGCATCCATGGTGTTTTAATTGAGCAATATTCCATAATTTATCATAGTATGCTATGTATGTTTCTGCTACTTTTTTGTTTTCTATATACACACATTTATCAAATTCATTTGCTACAGTGTTTGATAATGGGTTGAGTATGAAGACTTTATCGTTGTCGATTATCTCACAACTAACGACAGTTTTTAACAATGAAACTTCAAGGTCTTCGAGGTCTCCAGTATTTATATATGCCATACTCAATTTATCTAGATGTTTTGTTTCATTCATCTTATTTAATAACCATTCACCCTTATCTTTGTAGACTATACTTGTGATTCTTTTCATCGTTATATTTCTGTGCTCTTCAGCAAAGTCGAAGAAAAACTTAAAGTAGTCACTCCTGGTTTCGTTTCCAAAGAGATCAGGAGAGTGCGGGTCAAGATGCATGATACGTACCTCATGCTTGGCACCTTTTATTTTTTCCTTAAGTACACGGTATAGATCTTCTGAAGAATCTATTATTTGTACCTTAGCAGTATCTTCATTAGCTTTCAATGACGCATCAATTCTCTCCAGGTTTACTTTCATATCCTCGTTAGCTTTCACTAATGATGTTCTTATATTTTCATTAGATTTTACTAAAGATGTATCGATTTTCTCCAGATCACCTTTTACTTTGTCTGAAAAGTTAAGTAAAAAGAGAGCTATTGTGAATGAAAAAGCCAACAATACAGTATCAGATGTAGAAGCACTTGGAACTATATCGAACTGGCGCAAAAAACTATAACCTGCAAGAGTGCTCAAGCCGACTAAAATACAGAAATGAGATAGTGTATAATCTAATAATTTGCGTATATCTAATTTAATTTCATTAGTGTCGAACTTAAACATAATTTTACTTCCTGTGATAATTTTTTGTTTCTTTTTCTTTTTCATTTTATTGTGAATTTCATTGCAAACCTCACATATTGGCGACGAAATGGACAGAAATACGAAATTTAGTTTCAAGTTATTAGATTATAACTGATAATTAAGTTGTATATAGAAGTATCAGACTAAATATACATTAATTTTGATAATTTAAAGAAATGGCTGAATAATATTAAGGAAAGTTGGACTAGGACATCATTTTATACAGTGTTTCCTCACAAGAAATATCATATCGGCACAGTATTTTTAGAAAAAAGCATCAAAATTGGAAAACGGACTTGGGATGAAAACATGCTATGGAGTGATTTCTACTTCGGGAATGTAAGTAAAGAAGCCATCGAATATTATATATGGAATCAGGGTTGAAGTGGTTGAACTGATCGAGGATCATTCAAAGATCCTTCACGGACAGGATCAGCAATTCTTTCTCCACTTTCAGGAATCCAGGAAAATAGTTTTTCATAAATGAAAGTGCACCCTTCATAAGGAAAAGATTATTGAGACTAATTAATTTAGATGATCTGTCAATTATATACGTCGTGTATCCTCCATCCTTCACACGGCGGAGGTCCTGAGTTCGAATCTCAGCGGGCCCACTGTTTTATCTTCTTTCTTTTCCGATAAGAGGCTTTATAGGCTTTTGTATCCTGTGTCTACCTGCCAAGAATAGTCCCTCCCCTTTAGAACTCCTAAGGAAAAAATCGATGAAGCTGAAAGAAAATACTGATAGTAATTATTGAGCTAAACTTTAAAAATAATTTAGGAAAACATCCTGGCAGAAATTAAAGCAACGATAGAAAAACTACTATATAAAAGAGCTGTTATTACCCCATTTTCCAGAGTTTAGTATACCCATCCAACCAATATGATACTACCAATATCTCTGAAATACTATTAAAATAATATTAGTTTAATAGGATAACTTTTTATATAAAGTTTTTGTATTTATTATCTAAGTACAAGTAAAAAAGAACTTTACAGTTGGGAACAAAACGATTAGGTGAAATACATGAAAAAAGATGAGACATATTTCAGGCTGTTTGACAGCGTAATAGGCTATGATGGTGCTGTAATTCGTGGGGGAAACAGCATTGAAGTTCGAGTAATGAGAGGTCTGAGCTCTCTTGGACATCTCCTGTATGCTGTCCTGGTATTATTGCCAATAGCCTACTTGCTGTTTATCCTATCCTCAATGATCTTTGAAAAAATAATGTAAATACGCGTTTTTACGCAAAAAAACTCTCGATCAGGTGGATGCTGAGAGATCAACAAGAAATCTGAAAGGCATAAGAGGGATTATAAAAAATCCACAAATAAAAAAGGATTTGACAAGAATTTAAAGGCAAATCGCTTGCTTGCAATATACCCAAAAATTCTTGCTCTCATGGTGAACCTATTAGAATTATGGTGTTAATTCCAACAACTTAGAGAGGGATTAATACATAATTATTTTCTTTGACCTGTCCAGCCTCCACTCCATGTTGCGCCTTCTGAACCATATCTCCAGTTACCAGTGAACGAATTGCCGTCGGGACTTAACTTTAATTCTACATCTCCTGCGTCATTTGGACCTGTATATGATGGACTTTCAGACCATGTTCCAATGAAAACATCGCCATTTACGACACCCACCAGCTTTCCTTTGTCATGGGTATATTCGCCTATAATTTGATCTCCGGATCTCTCGAATTTCATATCTCCCCAATTGGAGGTCCATTCCCCAACAAAGCTATAATCCGTTTCTTCTACTTCAAAACCACTTTGAGGAGCTATGAGCTCTTCTTCATTTCCAGAATCAGTATTAACAAGAGATACATCATTAGACAAAATTTCTAATGGTATTGATTCAGTAGGGCCATCAATTATCTCGAATTCGACAGACTCTGAAACTCCTGCACCCATTATTTTTACTTCGTATTTACCAATGGGCCATCCGCTGTCTGGCTTTTCGAGAATGAATACTCCTCTTCCGAAATCTTCTCCCGTCTCGGACTCAAATGTGTGTATTAGATAATCTTCGTTCAGATAAGTCCATTCGATAGTTAAGACATCATTGTTAAAATTATCATAAACAAACCATGCATATAATTTGTCTGAATCTTTTGAATATTTTAGTACTTTATCCACAGGAATAAAGTTGTTTATTGAAGAAGTCATCATAACTTCTAATAATCTTGGTTCACCGTCCTGTGTCATATCTCCATACTTCTCAGTTATTGCATTAACCATTTCAGCTTCTTCTTCTGTTGCACCAAAATTTCCTGGTTTATAAGAATCTGTAATGTCCACGCAACCGGATAGAAAAATGCTTACTATCAATAAAATGTATAACAACGTTTTGTATTTCATCATATCACATTATTAAATAATAACTTATTATATAAAAATTATTTTAAAATGTTAATCCCACTTTCTACAGTAAATTCCGTAGATCAAATATTCGCTTTTGCTATCGATTTTAAAAAAACAGTAGCTAATTACCTGTTAATATTACAAGAGATAACAATATCTGTGCAAAGGTTGCCGATACGCTCTAATCTTGAATTTATTTTCTAAGTTTTATCATATGAAGTCGGGAAAAAAGATGAAATGTTTGTTATGTGTCTTTAAAATCTCCATTTTTCAGGTTGAAACCGCATAAATGCTCAACATTTTCATCTTCAGACAGGCTCAAAGAGGTCAGGTGGAAATTTTGATGATAAGATCCTGAATCTGTTAGTTCTGTAATCCATAGGCTTGAGACTATCACAGAAGAGACGTTTTCAGTAACCAGATTACTTTTTTCTTATTGTAAGGTGGACACCATATAAACCAATAAGAGCAGCAAAAATAGTAACAACAGCATTAATAATATCACCAGTATGATCGGGAGGAGAATAATTTTCATCAGG
>JBFHIK010000021.1:0-15019 GCA_041596555.1 Methanosarcina sp. | reverse complement strand
GCTTTTGAATAGCTTTTGAATAGCTTTTGAATAGCTTTTGAATAGCTTTTGAATAGCTTTTGAATAGCTTTTGAATAGCTTTTGAATAGCTTTTGAATAGCTTTTGAATAGCCCCCGATCAGAAATTGAGCACGTAAATTACCTGCTGGCCTATTTTCCCATTTTGTTTCAGGAGTTTTTTGTCAAGCATATCCTGAATGTCACGATTTGCAGTGGGTTGACTGACATCACAGATTTCCTGATACTCATTGCTTGTGATCTTACCATTTTCTTTTAAATATTCAATCGCTTTTATCTGCCGGCTGCTCAATCCTATCTGTCCGAATTTATCTTTCATCGAACGGTCGCTGCTCAGCTTCAGGACCGTTTTTTCGACTCTTGAGATTTCCACGGCAATGCCGAAAAGGAAATATTCGAGCCATTCGGTCAAATCCCTGTCCCCGGCATCCGCACTTGAAAGGGCGGAGTAATAAGAGGTGCGTTCTTTGTTGTAGTGCTCCTCAAGAGCGAAAAACCGTTTGGTGTCAAAGCCTCTCTTTGTCAGGACCAGGGTGGCAAGGGCTCTGGCAGTTCTCCCGTTTCCGTCAACGAAGGGGTGAATTCTGGCAAGTTCATGGTGTGCGATCCCTGCCTGCACGGCGGGCATGAGGTCAAGGGCATCTTCGCTGTTAAGCCACTCGACAAGAGCTTTTGCCAGGGCAGGGACTTCAGCAGGTCCCGGTGGGATGTAGGTGACTTTCCCGGTTTTAGGGTCTCCGACAACGACCCGCACTTTCCGGTAGTTTCCGGCAGAATCATCAGGAAGGATATTTTTTGCCGTAAGCCTGTGGATTTCCAGGAGAAACTCTTCGGTTATGGGTCCGTTTTCAGGTAAGGAATCGATATATTTCAGTACATCTACATAATTCCGGACTTCCGTTTTGTCCTTTTCGTGGGCAAGGACTTCTTTTCCCTCTATAATAAGCTCAACTTCCTCAAGAGTCAGGGGGTTTCCCTCGATACTTGTCGTGTGGTGGGTCTGCTTTATCAGGGCTTCTCGCTGGAGCTGTTTTTCCCATGCCGGAATCATAGGGCTGTTTATGATGACTTCCCTGGCAGCCTGGGTCCTTGCAAGCAGGCGCACGATTTTGTTTGTGTACTTGAAATTTGGCTGAAACATCCATTTATCCGCCTTTCCATCCCTATTAAAAGAGTTACTCCTTTTGTTATTAACTTAGCGGGAATTTGTTTCCGCACCCATTGTGGATATTTCCATAAAATTGCTGCAAAAGATGAAACTCAATCCGATACCCGGGAACCGTGAGTTCCATTTCAAGGGATGTTGCTATGTTAGTATTCAAAAACAGCTTCAATCGACAGCTCTGCCAGCTTCAGCACATCTTCTTTAAAGGCTAACAGATTCTCAAAAACAGCTGAATTTTGTCCTTTCAGGAGTTCCTGCTTAACTCTTTTGCCCACGACATCATCGCTTCCCTCTATCAGCCTCAGAACAACCGAGCCGGGAAATATTTTAGTTTCACAGGTGACATTATCGCAGTCCCCGTCTGTGATTCCAATTATCGGGATTCCAAGCCTGTAGAGGATATCTCCTGCTATGGCTGTGGTGTCATCTCCAATTGTAACTGCAAGTTCAGCCCCGGAAGCCAGTTCATAGGAATTTTCGGCGGCGTGGTCTATAAGCACAACTTTTCCTGTCCCTGCCCCTGCCCAGGAAATAGAACCTGATTTTCGGGCACTGGCATTTTCTTTTCTGGCATCCGGGAGTAAAGAACTGCTTCTTCGGATGTCCCCGCTTTTTACCCAGGCTCCGGCAAGGTCAACAGGGGCTCTTTTTTCGTAATTATGGAGTTTTTCGAGCCCATGCTCCTTTATTTCTCCACCTTCAATTGCGGTAATGAACCCGCTTTCGGAGACTATGCTTATTTCGGAAGACAGGGCTTTTCCGACCACGAGACCGTTTACAAGGATATTTTCTCCGGGAAAAACTCCTGAAAGCTCGCGGATAATCCGGGTTTTGCCGGTTTTCGGGCAGTTTTCCAGACAAACCGAATCTTGAAAAGGCAGAGAGCTTTCGACAGGAAGTCCAAAGGCTTCAGAGAGTTTTTCCTGGTGCTCTCTGGCTTTTTTATTAAGGGGGATCAATTTCCCGCCGGTACAGCCCGGGCTTTCGATCTGGATCAGGGGCTTCTTCTCAGGGTCCTTCAGGCGAGAGACAACCTTTGCTCCAAAAATCCTGCCGGTTTCAACTGTTTTTCCCCTGTTCAGGAGGCACACAAGGTCTGAGGTTTCAAAAAAGGATTCAATGCAGGCGCTCGGCTTCAGATGTCGGCTGATATCTATAATATTTTCAAGCCCTGCGTCAAGAACAGCTGTCTTTCCCATGGTTCCGCCAAGCTGAGCTTCGACTTCACCTATGCAGGAAAGTTTTTCCAGAACGATTTCCGCTTCTCCCGAATCGATAACTTCGGGCCCGTGGATTACCAGGCGGATCTTCATTTTCATTTGATTACTTTCAAGCATTTTCATTTGATGAACACTTAAGGGCACATATTAATATTGCCCTGTATTCATCCTGTTGTGTTTTCCTGATACCCGCCTGAATAATGTATTGTATACTAATTATCCTGTTATTATCGAAAATTACATTACGCATTGTCACATTCTGACAAAAGCATAAATGGACACGAGGCAAAGAGATGGCTGATATAACGATTACATGGCTTGGGCATGCTGCTTTTTTGCTCGAAGCCGAAAAGAAATTACTGATCGACCCTTTTATTTCCGGAAACCCGAAAGCTCCCTGCAGCCCTGAGGATCTGGACCCGGATATAATAGCAGTAACCCACGGCCATCGAGACCACCTGGGAGATACCATTGAAATTGGAGCCCGGACCGGCTGCCGGATCATCTCGATTCATGAGGTTGCAAACTATATCAAATCAAAAGGAGTCTTTGCCGAAGGCATGAATAAAGGAGGCACAATGGAAGTGGAAGGTATGACCCTTACCATGACTCAGGCGCTTCATTCCTCCTCAATTGATGATTCCGGCTTCAGTTTCGATGGAGGCAGCCCGGCAGGGTTTGTGATAGGTATTGGCGGGCATTCCTTCTATCATGCCGGTGATACGGGTGTTTTCGGGGACATGCAGCTTATTGGAGAACTCTACGAACCCGAAATCGCCTTTTTGCCCATAGGAGACAAGTTCACCATGGGTATAAAAGAAGCCGTAAAAGCCGTGGAACTCCTCCAGCCCAAAATTGTTGTGCCGATGCACTACAACACCTTTGATGTCATCAAGCAGGACCCTGAAAAGTTCAAAAGAGCCGTGGAAGCAAAAGTTGATACGAAAGTAATTATTATGGAACCCGGGAAATCTATAAAGTTTTGATTTCCAGGTTTTTTCTTTTTTCGTTCTTCATCTCAATAAAAATGAAGTGAAAAAAAGTAGAAATCCGGGGTTTCAGATCCCCAGCTTCTTTCTTTTTTCCATGATGTGCTGTTCTATCCCATCAACTGCTTTTACTGCATCCTTTTCTACATTCAGGATTCCACCCGTAACTTCCCGGCAGTCCTCAGTCAGCAGTTTGACAAGGTTTGGGCCTCCTGTGACGGTCGGGACAGGGTTTACATAGGTGTAGAGCCCGAGGGCCAGGGCAAAGATGGCGTCGATTGTGGCTTTCTGCTCCATATACTCGGGGGCTGCTGCAGCAACCGGCAGGTCAGGGACAGGAACACCCAGGGCTCCGGATATGGCTCCCAGGAGGTCGGCAAGCCTGCCTGTGTCGGTGCAGGTCCCGTAGCTGAGTACTGGAGGAACCCCGAGGGCTTCGCATACCGCCTTTAAGCTGTCTCCGGCGAATTCCCTTGCTTCGGGGGAGCAGAGGCCTGCAACCTGCATTGCTCCGTTCCCACAGCCCATGGACAGGACCAGGATGTTCCTCTTGATCAGCTCTTTTACCACTGCAACGCTGTGCACGTCCTGCCCGGTATCCCTTAAGGTGGTGCAGGAGACCATTCCGACCACTCCTTTGATTGCGCCGCTTTTTATGGCATCAAGGAGAGGGTCGAGGGTGCCTCCGAGGGCGTCAAGGATGCTTTCGGTTGAAAAGCCGACAACTGCCTCTTTCATCGGGAGTTTCAGGCCGGGTCCAACCGAGCTTTTCCTGTGTTTGAAGTTTTCAATTGCCATATCCAGGAGTATTGCTGCCTGCTTATCGGCTTCTACCGGGTTGTAGTTCAGGCGCTCGGTAATACCTTCAAAGGCCACGAGTCCGCTTACAGGCATGAGTTTGAACCCGTATTTTGCGGCGTAAAGGGGGGCTACCGGAAGTGAGCAGTTCATGTCTGCGGCAAAAAGGTCCACAGTCCCGCTTGCAAACACCGCTTCCTGGGTAATCCAGTTTCCGGTAAAACCGTAGAAGACATCGTCTTCCTCCCACCTCTGGATCATTTCCTGCCCGGTTTCTATGCTGGCAATGATCCTCAAGCCCTTTGCCCCGGCTGCTTTTGCTTTCTCCTGCCATTCGGGCTTCCGGGCAAGCTGGACCATGGCAAAGCCGATGAAAGGTTCGTGCCCATTCGGAAGCACGTTCACATACTCAGGTTCAAGGACCCCGAGGTCAACCCTCATCATGTGAGGCTTTGGAATACCGAAAAGGATGTCCTGGCAGTACTCATTTACGATCTGGCTCTGGTATGCCATCGCAACTCCCAGGCGCATGGCTTTTAAGGCAAGGCTCACGTAGTACCCGTCCACGTTTGTCAGGCAGGAGCTTGTTGAATACATCATCTCCCCATAGATCCGACCTGGGAATATGTCCAGATCTTCCCACCTTTTCTTTCTTTCAGGAGGGGAAAGGAGCTCTACAATCTGGCTCTGTTCGTAAGCAGGCCTGTTAAAGTCCTTTTCTACAAACTCGCACAGGCGGAGGGCAACTTCTGAGTCAGTCCCGCCGGTTTCCAGCCCCAGCCTGCCTGCAAATGTCCTCAACTTTTCAGGTTCACTTATTTTGTAAGGGGTGTTGCCCTTTGCGGTTTCCCGAAGTGTCCTGATGGTCTGGTCCGTGTGGTATTGATAAGTCGAAGCCCCCATTACGTTTCTGAGCAGCATCATCCGCATTGCCATCCCGTCGGCAGTGATTCCGCATACTCCTCTCTTGTCCTTTTCAGCGTCCGAACGACAGGGGCCATTGGAACACAGGTCACAACGGGCTCCTGCCATACAGAAATTACATCTCCTGTCCGGAACTCCGCCTATTCCCTGAGCCTCATAACGGTCCCAGACATTTGTCATATTATCTTCCTTTATCCGCTCATACATCTTTTGAACGGACTCGTGATAGGAAATTCTTTCTTTGTCCATGGTTATTACTCCCCGGTTAACTGCCGCTTCCTTCCCCTTCTTACCTCACAGATCAGGAAGTCCCCTCCAGGCATTACATTGTAGGAATATTTTCTTGTGAAGTAAATATACATCAGTAAGCCTGTTTGCAGTTATCAGTATATCTGCGCAGGAGATATTTACAATTAATTAAAACACGATAGCTTTTTAGAAAAGTACCCGAACTGTTAAACTTAAAAAGGGTTGACTTTTTTAATTATAAACGCGTTAACTGTTCTACTGCATTGTACTATATTTGGGAAAATATGCATAAAAAAAGTCTGACTTGTAATGTATCGAAAAAAAGCTGACAACGGAAGGTACAGAAAAAAGACAAATCTCGGAAGGCACAGACATACACAAAGAAGTTGTACATTCGTTCGTTTTTGTGCCTTCCATGGTTGTGGAATTTATACCTGAATCAAAGTGATACATTATTCCAAACTGTTTAAATCTATCTTATAAGTGTGGTTGTCCTCGACCTGGAATGTTATTGATTTATCCTGTTCCATTTCATAATCAAGGTACTTTTTGAGAGTTGTGTCGTAGACCTGTGTATCGTTTCCTGCAGTTATGTTTACGTTTACAAGAGCGCTGTCACCGTTTGTATGTGCATCGAATGCAAGCAGTTTCTCGTTGTATTGCAGGTTGTCAAAACTTGCATCATATGTATTCCGGCTTATCTGGTTGTATTCATAAAATGACACTATTGTCATATTGTTTGCGTAATAGTTGTCTACCCAGTCCCGGAAATATGAGCGGCTTATTGAGTATTTTATTGCAGGTTCCAGGTCAAGTTGATGGGTGAATACCGGAAAGGACATGCCTGCTTTTGATGCTGGCTCCCACCATTCCCATGTATCATCGTACAGGTTTCCTACATCCCTTTCCGCATGAATTACTGCATCTCCATTTCTCCAGGTCATGCCAAGGTTTTCATATCCATAAATTGCGTGTTTAAGGTTATCATGGTTTCTCAGGCAGCAGCAGCTTGTTGGTTTTTTACCTATTTTCTCATACACGTACTGGTATTCCTCATCCATTACCCTGTATGCTTCTTCAAGTGGAAGGCTGTTTAATTCTTTTGTATAGTGTATGCCAACTTCCCAGGAGTCGTTAGCAACCAGACTGCGCAGGTAATTAATGTGTGTTTCATTGTATTTTTCAAGCAGTTCTTTATCAAACCATATCGTACCTCTATACCCTTTACTCTTCAGGTAGTCAATTCCTTCTTCGGTACCATTCACCGGTCCATCAAGTCCGAACGGGATTATCCTGCTATCCCCTATTGCGGTTATGAGTTTTCTTTCCGCTGTCTGGTTTATACTGTATATATCAACGTCAAGGTTAGTCCCTTCTCCAAGGACAAAACCTGTGAATTTTATATATCCGTTTGAAAAATCGAGATAAGGTAGGTTTTGCCTATCAAGATTATAGAATGGGGTGACTATGGAATTACCATCTTCTGCGTAAATTGTGTTTGTTTTGTTATAACCGTCAAATATTATATTGAAATTTGCTTTTTCTGACGCATTACCAAGAACAACTTTCTCGTATCTGGTCTCTCCAGAAGAGTCTTTATAATAACTTTTAAGTAAAGTCTGTCCCTCGTTTTTCTGAATTATAATTCTTGAACCCGGACTATTAAGTTCAACAAAACTCTGGGGGTCATCCGCATTTATGTCCATTGAGATTTCATAGTCACATTTAACCATTGGTGTAAGGCTACAGATGTACAGAGCTCCTGCATGCCTTGGTTCCTCAAGGTAGTGAATTATCGGGACAGAAGTACATTTACAAAAAGTAAAAATATCCAGGTTGCTTCTGAAGCGTCCAAGGTATTCATTGATTCCAAAACAGGAGATAAGATCCATACCTGGAAGTAGACTGCATGGAATTAGAGGAGAATCTCTTATGTTCGCATACTTAAGCCCTTCTGAAGTGTTATTGAAAAATACCTTTGATTCTTGCGTTGCATATATACTTGAATATAGTTTATCGTAAGCTTTTTCTCTCTGAACCTTTGCGATAAAAACATTAGCTGGAAGATTATTTGTTTCAGAGTAGTTCTGTGAAAACAGGATGATGCTGTCCTGATCAATATTATCAACCATTTTTGAGCTATCTGTATCCGGGGATGCATATGCTTCTTCAATCCACAGGGAACTTAACATAAGCAGTATGAAAATGGACATTTTTAGATGACTATCATTCCTCACTAAATCACCAAAATTAATTTATAATTTTCTCTACACTCACCTGGAACTATTATATCTTTTGACTCAAAACTCTTATATATATTCTGAAAGTCACTTGTTTGAATTTTTTAAAGATCTGTTTGTACTATATAGTTATATTGCTTGAGTCTTTCTGATGTATGTAATTTTTTTCATTATCCAAAATTTCTATTTTTCAGTATATATTTTATTCTACTAATATCTCCTGTAAATTAATGTTTTCTTTTGTATTTTATTCTGGAATATACTCTCTTTTACTGCTTAAACTGGCAGTGTTGCGAATTTGCTGTAAATTCAAAGCTAAATTTTTGCATACTGAATGAAATTTGGTTCTCTTAATGTTGAATTTCTTCCTCAATAATTTATTGAGATTTCTGATTTTACAGAAAATTAAGCACACTGCTCTTAAACTTATAAAGACTATTAATTTCGTTAAAACAACCATGTTCTCATAACAAACTTTCTATTTTTATCGGAGAAGTAAAAGGAGGTCCGAGGGTTGCCGGGAACATCTCCTGGAAATCTTAAGGACAAAATTTCTCTATATTTTCTCACTAACGGCCTGAATTTGGGGTTTAAAGCGCAGATTTAAACTATATTTGAAGCATAGCTTCACTATTCTTTACCTATACGGTTTTATATTATCAATACGAATTCACCGGCATGAACATGATGACAAATATAAAAAAGATTCCACTCGCTTTCGGAAGCGGAATTTTTGAGCTGGATATCCCTGAAAATAATATTTCCAGCTTAATTCTTCCTTCGGAACCTGAAAAAAAGGAGGAAGGGGCTCTTTTAATTCGAAAAGCGCTCGAAAATCCCATACTAAGCAAGAGACTTTCCGAGATTGTAAACCCGGAAACCAGAATTGCAATTATTGTAAGCGATATCACGAGACCCACTCCCACCGCAAAAATTCTTCCTCCTCTGCTCGAAGAACTTTATTCAGGAGGAGTAAGGGCTGAGAACATCACAATTATCTTTGCTCTCGGGCTTCACCGTCAGCAGACAGACGAAGAATGCAGAAAGCTTCTGGGCGATGAAATTTCCAAAAGTATCCGGGTTGTCCAGCACGACAGGGAAAGATGCAGGCATATAGGGGAGACGAGTTTTGGGACCCCGGTTGAGGTCTTTGAAGAAGTTCTGGACAAAGACCTGATTATCGGCACCGGAACGGTAGAATTTCATTATTATGCGGGCTATGGGGGGGGAGGGAAGACAGTCCTTCCGGGAGTCAGTTCGGAAAAAGCTGTACTTTCATTCCACAGTCATTACAGCAAATTTTTTGAAGGTGATCCTCTTTCGGGCAGAATCGACAGCCCTGCGAGGAAGGATATTGAAGAAGCCGCCGGAATTACAGGCCTCAACTTTATCCTGAACGTGGTAATCAACAGCAGAAAAGAAATTGTTGCTGCCGTTGCCGGGGATTTTGTCCAGGCTCACAGGGAAGGAGCAAGGTATGTAGATTCCATGTACAAAGTGCAGGTAGAGCCTGCAGATGTGGTCATCGTTTCCTGTGGGGGCTATCCTAAGGATATCAACCTCTACCAGGCAACAAAGGCTCTGGAAAATGCCATCCCTGCCGTAAAAGCAGGGGGATCAATAGTACTCGTAGCCGAATGCGCGGAAGGGATCGGGAACCAGGTCTATGAGTGCTGGAACAGGGAGTGCAGGAGTCCGGATGACGCTATAGAACGCTTCAAACAATTCTTCGAGTTTGGGGGACATAAGAGCGCAATAGTTGCAAAAGTCGCAAAGCATTTCAAGCTCTATATTGTTTCAAAACTTTCCGATGAGGAAAGCAGAAGTGCGTTTTTCATTCCCGCAAAAAGTGTACAGGAAGCCTTTGAAACGATTCTTGCCGAAAACCCTGAGGCAAAAGTTCATATAATGCCTGAGGGGGGGTGGACTCTGCCTGTCCGGAAATCAGAGATCAGATAAGTGAAGCCAGTAAAGCTCGAATTGTTGGTTTGACTTAAATGTTTAAAAGCTCAGTTAAAAGCGCAGTTTTAATTTTGACATTTATTGTTTACCTATAATATTTTATAGCATCAATACGAAATCACCCGCCATGAACCTGATGACAAATATGACAAAGATTCCACTCGCATTTGGAAGTGGGGCATCTGAGCTGGATATCCCAGAAAAGAATCTTTCCAGCATAATCATGCCCTCTGAACCTGAAAAAAGGGAAAGTGGGGCTTTTCTAATCAAAAAGGCGCTTGAAAACCCCATAAAAAGCAGGCGCCTTTCCGAGATTGTAAACCCGAACTCCAGGATTGTAATCATTGTAAGTGATATCACCCGTCCCACTCCCACTGAACAGATCCTTCCTCCTCTATTTGAAGAGCTTTATTCAGGGGGAGCAAGGGATGAGAACATCACAATTATCTTTGCTCTCGGGCTTCACCGCCAGCAGACCGAAGAGGAGTCTAAAAAACTGGTTGGAGAGGAGATGTACAAAAAAATCCGCTGCATCCAGCATGATACCGGCAGGTGTAGACGGATCGGTGTAACTTCTCGCGGGACCCCGGTTGAGATCTTCGAAGAAGTTCTGAACGCCGATGTGGTTGTGGGGACAGGAGGAATCGAGTTCCACTACTATGCAGGGTACAGCGGTGGGGCAAAATCCGTACTTCCCGGCGTAAGCTCTGAGGAAGCTGTGCTTACCAACCACAAAATGATGATCGAAGAAAAAGCGGTTTCCGGAAGGGTGGACAGTCCTGTCAGGCAGGATATGGAAGAAGCTGCAAAGATCTTTGGCCTTAAATTTATTCTTAACGTTGTGCTTGACAGCAAAAAAGGGATAGTTGCTGCCGTTGCAGGTGATTTTATCGAGGCCCACAGGAAGGGGGTCGAGATTGTGGACGCCATGTATAAAGTGCCCGTAGAACCTGCAGATGCTGTGATCGTTTCCTGCGGAGGCTATCCCAAGGACATCAACCTCTACCAGGCAAGCAAATCCCTGGACAATGCAACCCAGGCTGTAAAAGACGGCGGCTCGATCATCCTTGTAGCGGAATGTGCCGAAGGAATAGGAAACCAGATCTATGAGTGCTGGAACATGGAGTGCAAAACTCCGGAAGATGCAATAGAGCGTTTCAAGCACTGCTTTGAGTTTGGAGGGCACAAGAGTGCAATCGTTGCAAAAGCTGCAAAGAAGTTCAAGCTTTACCTTGTCTCGAAGCTTCCGGAAGATAAAGTAAGAACCGCATTCTTTACTCCGATGGCAAGTGTGCAGGACGCCCTGTCTGCAGTCCTGTCAGAAAACCCTGATGCAAAGGTTCACCTGATGCCTCATGGGGGACAGACCCTGCCTGTAAGAAAAGAAAATTGAAGGACTCTATAGAAACCCTGCCTTTTCTTTATTTTTTCTTCTTATTCAGGGTCTCTTCTTTTTACTATCCTTTTCTTTTTTTCTGGTGGCCGAGAAATCGATTAATCGATTAATATTGCTCTGGGAAACCTGCACAGATTACTCTGTTATTCTTTACAGCCCCACGTGCCTCTTTAGCCCGCCTGTGCATAATATATAAAAACGAATTCATTAGCTGTACTGGAAACCTAATCCCTGAGTATCAACTATGCAGCCTGAGGCGATCTATTTTGTGTTAATTATAAAAATTAAAAGGGAAGGGAAAAAGAAATAAACGCATAAAAATGCGCCTGATTTTTAAAAAAAGGAACAGGCTTAAACGCCTGTTGATTCAACTGCCTTGTGTGATGCTGGCTCCGACATTTCCTCTTCTTCGTCTTCAAACCTGAGTCTGTAAACCCTTTTCAGGAATTCGGCTGAAGGTGGGACTGTCATAAGGCTTACCACAATCAGGGTAAGGAGAGAGAGCGGGGTTGCAACCAGAATCGGGTCCACAAGGGGCCAGGTGCCGGTAAGTAAAGTTTCCTTTCCGAAGATTGCCTGGCAGATCCCTAGAGGCACAGCTTCTTTTGCATGTACAAAGACCAACCAGAACAGGCTGCTTAATGACCCTACAACAAGACTGGCAGTTGCTCCGGTTCTTGTTGTGCGCTTCCAGAATAGTGCTCCCATGTAGAGGGGCAGGAAAGCGGATGTGCAAAGGCCCATAAACATAGCAGTAGCCCTCGCGATGATGCTTACCGGGAGGATGTAAGCCAGAGCGACCGATACCAGGATGGTAAAGGCAATTCCTAACTTCGTAGCGTGGACGGCTGTTCCCCTGGACTTGCCGTTCATAAGGCCCTGCTGGTAGAAGTCGTGCCCTATGGATGTGCCCATTGTGTGGAACTGGGCAGCTGCAGTAGACATTGCAGCTGCGAGCAGGCTGAGCATGAAGAGTGCTACAAAGGTCTCTGGCATGGCCTGGTTCAGGAATTCGGGCATTATAAGGTCAGTGTTCCCGCCTGCAACCTGAAGGGAAATCATGCCTGTAGTCCTGTAAAAGTAGACGTTGGAAAGAGCTCCCACGACGTATGCGACTCCTGCCATCATCAGGATGAAGGGGCCTCCAACAAGGACTGCTCTTTTCAGGGAACGGTCGTCTTTTACCGTCATGAACCTGACTGCGAGCTGTGGCTGGGCAAGCACTCCTATCCCAACTCCCAGGGTGATTGTGGAAATCATTGTCCACCAGATAGGAGAATTGAAAGCCGGCATTGCAGTCCAGCCCATGTGCCCCTGGTCAACAAGAGCTTGAGGAACAAGGCTTGCCATGTCAGTAAGAGCCTGATGGGCTCCTACAACTCCTCCCAATTTGCTGTAGGTGAACACCAGCAGAAAAGCCATTCCCAGTAACATGAGGGTTCCCTGCATGGCATCCACGTACATCACTGATAAGAGACCACCTTTAATCACATACGAAGCGATGATAATAGTAAAGATCAGGAGAGCGAGGTTGTAGTCTATTCCAAGCGTGGTCTCAAGGAACCTTCCGGCCCCTATGAGCACGCTTGCAGCGTAAAGAGGCATAAAAATTGCTATTAGAAGCCCGGAAAAGCCCTGGATGAACCTGGACTGGAAGCGTTTTCCTATAAACTCAGGGTAAGTTATGGACCCCAGGTTCAGCCCCATGCGCCGGGTCGGAGGGCCAAAGACCACGAAGGCGATGAAGATGCCAAAAAAGATATTCATAAATACTAGCCATAGAAGCCCCATTCCCAGTGAAGCGGCTACTCCTCCAAACCCTATTATTGCGGAAGTGCTGATGAATGCAGCTCCGTAGGAGAGAGCCATAATTGCCGGGTGCACCTGCCGGCCGGCGAGCATATACCCATCGGTCTGGGAATTCTTCTTATACCCAAGGCGGGCAACGTAGAACGTGCACGCAAGATAAACGACAACAAACAGGATAAGAGTTGAAGTATTGACTGCCATAAAAATCATTCCTGAAGAATTCAAGCTGCTGTTTTTTCGCAGGTGTTATTAAAAAAGTCTGATTGAAAAGACACTTTTAGCTCTGGTTTCCGGCACAGCTTACTGGTCCTGAACCGCTGTTTTTGGAGTGTTGCTTTTTACTGTCTGCTCTTCGTCCTCGCCTTTCCAGTTCAATGCCCCGTAAACCATACATCCGAGAGCACTTAATACACAAAAAACATATGCAAGCCAGATCTGTGGATCATCGATTCCTAACATCTACTACACCTTCCAATATTATCTTCTGCCACTGGTTAACGTGACACTTGTTAACATAGTACATAAGAGCTTTTTGTTATTTAAGTATATTGTCCGAGGAAATTCAAGATCGGAGTAATTGTAAGGTGTAATTCTAAGATGTAATGTAAAGTAATGTAATTTCATACCACGCCCTTCTAAGGTGGTCTTCCACCAGCCATAAATAATACCCCGGAGGTGGCAGAAGAAAAGTGCTGACTGTGCAGAATTTCCAGCCTTTGAAGCCCGCTGCGGGGCTGGACACAGGTGTAAAAAAAGACTCCGGAGAAGAGGAGATTGCAGTTGAACCTCCTGAAAGGGCTCTTTTTCCTCTCTTCGGAATTCCCATATAAGACTTTTCAGTCTTCAGAATTGTTTCTCGGGATTTTTTATTATTCTGTTTATTTTTATTTTTTTATTTCAGTGTACACTCAGTAATTTCCCCATTGAGGTCTTCCCTGAGCATACCAACAGCTTTTTCAAAATCATCTGTCTGGCCACATACCCACATAAGCTTGACAAGGGCAGTTTCGGGAAGAGTATCTTCTCCTTCGATTGCACCAGCTTTCAGCATATCACGGCCCGTGTCATAAACGCGGTCGCAGATTCTGCCGTTAAGGCACTGGGATGTAACTATTACAGGAATTTTTGCGTCCACAGCCTTCCTGAGCAGGGGAATCCATTTTGTAGAAACGTGACCCAGACCCGTGCCCTCAATAACAAGCCCTCTGTAGCCGTTACTTATATAATAGTCAAGGACTGCCGGATCTGCCCCTGGAGTGAACTTCACAATGGCACACTTCGGTTCCATTCCAGGCTTGAATTTGAGGGGCTTTTCTCCACGTCTGGTATAGTCAATAAAAGTCTTTATTTCTCCTGTATTGTAGTCTACAGTCCCTACTGGAAGGGAGTTTAAGGACTTGAAAGCGTCCCTGCGGGAGGTATGCATCTTCCTTACTTTTGTTCCACGGTGGATTTCACAGAAATCATCAGATGTTGTGCCGTGCATAACAACCACGATTTCGGCAATTTCGCTTATCGCAACACGGGCTGCACAGATTGCGTTCATAGCGTTGTCGCTGCTCGGGCGGTCTGCACTTCTCTGGGAACCCACAAAAACGATAGGTACGGGCGTTTCGATCATAAAGGACAGGGCGGCAGCCGAGTACATCATTGTGTCTGTCCCATGAGTGATGATTACTCCTTCAGCTCCGGCTTCTATTTCTTCAACAACTGCGCTCGCAAGATTTTGCCAGGAGTCGGAGTCCATGTTTTCGGAGAGGATACTTGAGATTACCCGTCCTTTAAAATCTGCAATTTCCTTCAGTTCCGGGATTGCGGCAAGGATATCGTCAGCAGTAAACTGGGACGTGACTGCGCCTGTCCGGTAGTCGATCTTGCTGGCAATCGTTCCGCCTGTAGAAAGGATTGCGATTTTTGGGAGCTTTTTCCCTGGTTCGGGAATTTTTTCTCCGTTTGGCTTACATTCTTTTACGCCGTTTCTGCCTCCGTTTACATTTTCTCCACTCTTTTCCTGAAGAGTTACCTTTACCTTATCAGTGGAAAAACCGGCGTTATACCCGCTGTCCATTTTTATTGCGATATATCCTTCCATGGAAGGCATTACTTTGCCTTCATAGACAGTACCGTTCCTTTCAATGCTTACCCGATCGCCCTGTTTGAATTCCATGAATGATCCCTTTTCTGCTGAGTTTTTGAATGCTGTATAATACTGTATAATTTGTATGATACTGTATAATTTGTATGATACT
>JBFHIK010000020.1:0-15187 GCA_041596555.1 Methanosarcina sp. | reverse complement strand
TTGGTCCTTTTCAGGATCAATCCTATATAAACTTCCTTTTTTCATACTAATCAAGTATATATAGGTTTTGAACTTATATTAAGTCAATAGTTATCGAAAAATAATAAATGTACGAAAGTTGACGGTATTCATCCCGCCACTAAAATAACGGGCACTCTGCCTTCGCTTTTCGTAAAAGAAAGGGATGAGGAAATAATTACAGTTCCTCTTCCATTTATTAAAGTGTATTTTTGGGTAAAGAATAGTCTTTTACATTAAAACCGCGCTGCTCGAGGTATTCAAGTGTCCATCCGGTGACAACAACCGGTGCATTATGCAGGGCCTGGATATTTGCACAGCCGCAAAGAAACATCGCAGCCCTGAATTCATTCAGCATGCAGGAGAGGACACTGACAACCGATTCTTTTCCTTCAAGAGAAGGCCCCACAAAGGGCAGGGCTGCACTTGCCGCACTGGCTCCGAGAACAATGGATTTTGCAATATCAAGCCCTGTCCTGACCCCGCCTGTTGCTATAATCGGAAGGGAAACCCTGGATTCGATTAAGCTGGCAACAGTAGGAATTCCAAAGTCCCAGAAAAGTTCCCCGAGACGTTCGGAAACCGAATCCCTGCTTTCTTTTGCCCTGTAGACCTCGACTCCTGCCCAGCTGGTGCCCCCGACGCCCCCGACATCAATTGCAGAAACTCCGGTTTTCTGAAGGAGAAGGGCATCTTCCCTGGAAATGCCTGCTCCTGTCTCTTTCACAATCACCGGGGTTTTGAGTGTAGAACAGATCTCAGCAATCATGTCCAGGCAGCCGGTCGCATCCCTGTCCCCTTCGGGCTGGATGGCTTCCTGTAAGAAATTCAGGTGGATGGCAAGGGCATCGGCATCAATCATTTCAATGAGTTTTTCTACTCCCTCAACCCCATACTGGCGAATCTGGGCAGCCCCGACATTTCCGTAGACAAAGGTATTCGGAGCCTCATCCCTGACAATCCTGAAAGAGTCCTCCTGAGCAGGGTCATCAATTGCAGCTCTCTGGCTGCCAACCCCTATCCCGACTCCCAGCTCTTCGGCTGCAGCCGCAAGTGCAGCATTGACAGGAATAGTATCAGGATGCCCTCCTGTTATGGATGCAATCAAAAATGGGGCTTGCATCCGTTTTCCGAGGAAGTCCACAGAAAGATCGATCTCGTCCATGTTTAATTCAGGAAGCGCCCTGTGGATCAGGGATACATCTCCAAAACCCGCACTGATTCCCCGGGATTCAACCGGGCTTTCCGCACAGAGTTTCAGGTGTTCTATCTTTCGCCTTGAGGTAGTATTGATCATACTTCATACCTTTTTATCCGGACTGATCCGGGTCCCTATGGATTCCCCATTTAAGAACCTGTAAATATTATCCGCTTTTCCTGCATTGAATATATGTGAAGTGATACTAGAATTTTTGCTAAGTTCTAGAAGTTCCAGCACCTTCCCGAGCATCCCGCCTGTAACATCTGTACTTCCCGAACCTCTTATACACTGCTTAAATTCCTCAAAGTTTTCAGGAGTGATCTCAGGCACCGGTTTTCCATCCTTATCAAGAACCCCGTCCTCAGCCGAGCCCAGCCCGAGCCGCGTGATCCCGAGTTCCTTTGCCAGATAGGGAACTATCTGATCTCCCGAGAGGATGCAGGTCCCAAGTTCGAGGTCCATGGCAACGTCCCCATGCAGTACCGGGACAAAGCCTTTTTCGAGCATGAGTTTTATGCTTTCAAGGTACATACTCTCTATCCTCCCGTTTCTGCAAACAGTACAGCCCATAGGGTGCACGGCAATAGCCATAACTCCGAAACTGTTCAGAGCTTCCACCACCCTTGAGGCAAGTTTCTTTACGGATTCATGCGTTACAATTGCCCCCTCAGGGTCAAATGTCCTGTCAAGCCCGTATTTTTTGGCGTAGGTATGCCCGAAGGAACCGGCTCCATGTACAACAATCATTTTTCCCCGGAAGCCTGAAACTTCCCGTGCAATCCTGAGAAGGTCAGCCTCTTTTACAACCCCTTCGTGTGCGCCTTTGTCAGTAATGGCGCTGCCTCCGAGTTTAAGGATAACAGATTCAGTTGAAGCGTTCATTATATCACTCTATGCCTTTTTAAATAGCTTTCAGTAGATCTAAGGGATTACTCTGCAACAGCAGTGAACCGTGAATAGTTAACTGTGAATAGTTAACTGTGAATAATTAACTGTGAATAATTAACTGTGAATACCTGGTTATCAAATGCTCCATCCGACCTATAGATTCACCTTTTTTGAAAAATCCAAAAAGATTCCGGAGCTTTATGATTACGAAAGTCGAAGGCAGAATGCCCACTTCTTTAGATGAGGGATGAATACCGTCAACGTCCCATGTTTTCGCCATCTTCTAACCTCTAAATACTATTCTGTCCTATACTATGTACTGAATTCCTGAGCGATAACCAGGTCAGGGAAACCAGAACCAATTTGATCTTTCTTCACCTCTGGAACAGAGGGTAGAGCCTGTGGACTTATGAACGGTAGTTTGAGGTATGAAGCAGGAAGCCCGTTACTTCAGTGATGGGTAGTTCACTTTGCAGGAAACCCCACGAGAATTCTTTAAGGCTCAGTCGACCTTCAGCCCCTGTTCCGTGGGTTTTGTAATGGTAACCTTACCTCCTGCGTTTGAAATGGCTTCAGCTACCTGTATGGACTTTTGAGGTGCCGTAAGTGCAACCATACAGCCGCCACCTCCGGCTCCCGTAATCTTTGCCCCGAAAGCTCCTGCTGCCCTTGCTGAGTAGATTAAACGTGAAAGCTCAAGGATATTTACTCCAAGAGCATCAAGCAGGCCCTGGTTTACATTCATGAGCCTGCCAATAGATGCATAGTCCCCTGAAAGTACAAGGGTTTCCCCAATTCGTGAGATTTTGCCAATAGAAGCCATAAGAGGTCCGATCAACTCAGGATAGCTCTCACGGAGCTGCCTGACATTTGCCACCAGCTCTTTTGTGGAAGAAAAAACTCCGGTATCTCCGATCACAATTCCGCAATCAGGTGTTTTTAACTTTCTCCGTTCCGGAATGGTGACAACCCCTCCGAAAGTTGAAACATAGGTATCGGTAGGGCTTGCTGCACCCTGCACTCTGATCTCGATTTCATGCCCAAGTTTTGCAATTTCTTCAAGGGAGAGGCCACAGCCAAACAGCTCATTGAGAGCGCCTATGCTTGCAATTGTTACCGCAGCAGACGACCCGAGCCCTGAACCCACCGGGATATCGGAATCAATAGTTAGAAAGACCCCTTTTATGGGCACGAATTCCCTCATTTTTTCAATAACTGCAGAAACATAGGGATGTTTTTCAAAATCAATCCCTGTTTTACCAATTTGGGACTGGATAACTATGGAATTGTTTAACTCTACCCTCACCCGGGTCCTCAACTCTACCGCACATGCTATTGCTGTTTCTCCGTAAACAACCGCATGCTCTCCGAAAAGATAGATTTTACCGGGTGCAGAACATGAAACCATATTATTCCTCAAAAATTTTCAAATTTTGTTGAATTTGGGTATGTAAAGTTTTGTTGAATTTAGGTATGTAAAGTTTTGTTAAATTTGAGTATGTAAAGTAATGAACTTTATCCTCGGAGAGGCTGACCATAAGTAAAAGAAAAGATAATATAAAAAAACTTATCCCGGTATTAACTTTATCCCGGGTGTTTTCTGTATAATCAAAAACAAGCATAAATCATTTTTTGCAAGAGATCTTTACTCAACAATAATTGCAGCGTACCCGACAACTGCACTCATATCTCCGGAAACATCCCCGCTATTTGCATATTTAAGCAGAGTTGCCCTGGACCCTCCGAGTTTTTGGGAAGCTGAAAGCATTGCTGCAATAGGCCCATATCCGCATACAGAAGCGTTTCTTCTATAGAGACTATCATACATACCTGAGACATCGAGATTCAGGATAGCACCTATAACTTCGTCATCCGTCTCCCTTGCGCGTTCTGCAGTTTCGTAGTGAGTGAAATCACTGGACGCTATGATGACCGCACGTTTCCCACTTTCGGAAACAAGGTCAGCAACAAGGTTCCCAACCTCAACTGCCGTTTCTTCATCCTGCATACCCATGCAGATAGGAAGAATATTAAAATCCCGTCCGAAACGGTATTGAAGAAAAGGAAGCTGGACTTCAATAGAATGCTCGTATGTGTGCCCCAGTTCATCTGCATCAACGATGCTCCCGAGAAATCCGTCGGCAAGTTCTAGGTCAACATCAATAGTTCCCAGGGGGGTTTTCCACGTTTCCCTGGATACTGATATTGGCGAACCATACCCTGTATGGTTGGGACCAAAAAAAACATAGGTATCGGCTTCAGGGAGGGTTGCATAAACATGTGCAGCCACTTTCCCGGAATAAATATACCCGGCATGCGGGCAAACTGCCCCCAGGACTTCTCGTCCCCTGATCTCCAGACCTTCGAAACAGCGTGTAAGTTCTTTCTCCAGAATATCATAATGCAGGGGATAGAACTGCCCTGCAACTGCTGGTTGTCTCATTTCCTATCACCCATAATATAAGAATGGGCAATTTGTATAAACCCTTGCAGTATGCAGGACGGATGTCCCGAAACATATGTCCCGAAACATATGTCCCGAAACATATGTCCCGAAACAGATGTTCCGAAATCAGAGAAGAGTTTCGAAATCAGAGAGGAGTTTCGAAATCAGTCGTCTCATAATTGAAGGGGGTATCATTGAGTCGGGACACTTCCCTTGCAACCAGCCAGTAGATAAGAGAAAGAGCTTTTCTACCTTTGTTGTTGGTTGGGATTACAAGGTCCACATTTGAGGTCAGATTGTTGGTGTCACAAAGTGCGATCACAGGCGCCCCAATACTTGAAGCTTCCTTCAGGACCTGGGCGTCTCCAGCCGGATCGGTTACAATTATAACATCCGGTTCAAAGAAGCCGTGCATCTGCGGGTTTGTAAGTGAACCTGGAATAAACCTTCCGAGCATTGCCCTTGTACCGAGTGCCCTTGAGAACATTCTTGCAGGGTGCTGCCCATACTGCCTTGAAGATACCACAAGGATTCTGGCAGGGTCATATTGAGACAACAATTTTGATGCAGCTCTGACCCTTTCGTCTGTTGACTGGATATCAAGTACGTATAACCCATCAGTTCTGACTCTGTATACGAAACGCATCATATCCTGAGTCTTCTGCTGGGTCCCTATATGAACGCCTGCTGCCAGGTATTCGTCAATGGACACAAGAGATGTGGACCCCTCTTTTGGAGAAACGGTTTCGTCCTCCGATTCCACAGGCACAGATCCGGTCTTTACTGCGGCTTCCTTTTCAGGTTCAGGTTTTGCTTCAGCCACGATATCTTCTTCAGGCAAAGGCTGTTCTCCGGCTTCCTCCTGCCCTGTCTGCTCAATTTCCTCCATAAAGTCACCTCATATATAGAATCAACAATAAAACACATTCAGCATCTAAAATGTATCCCATTACGTTTTTATCTTTGCTTACGTTTGACCGTTATAGGAATAACTCCGGCCTTCAACTCTGCCATGGCTACACCCAGGGGGTCCAGCCGCCCGTCATCTTCAACCAGAACAGGAGCCCCCATTGCTATTTGCAATGCTCTTGCACCTACAATTCGTGCACGCTCGAACCGGGTATACTTTTCCTTGACCAACAGATCACCCTGAAACTTAAAAACGCTCCGATGAATTCCGATAATTGAGAAGCATGATAAATTTGATATTCAGTACATACACCTGACAACCAGTACCCTTGAAAAAGGGAAATGGGACCGCTGAGATTCGAACTCAGGTTCCGGCGTCCCGAACGCCGAAGGATGGACCAAGCTACCCTACGGTCCCTTACTGGTACGGCGAAAGCACGTCAACAAGTTCGACATGGCTGAGGAACATTCTGCGACAGCAGTAACGGGTGATCCCAAGATCATCCATTACGGCAGCCGCGTCTTCGCCATCGTTGACGCGTTTTTTGTACTCATCCCAATAGTTAGAGATTACTTTTCCACATGAGAAACATCGGACTGGGATCATAACTTTCCTTACCTGTAAGATTTCTGGTATTTAGCCCTTGCTCCGGGTCCACCAAAGTTCTTTGATTCTTTCTGCCTGGAATCGCTTACAAGTAAACTGCGGTCATATGTTGCGAAGTTGTCTCTGATGATTGTGTCATTTGTCCATTCCACAATCCCACGGGCAACCGCGGTCCTTACCGCATTCGCCTGTCCTACAATTCCACCGCCCCGGACATCGACATTGATGTCAAGCCCGGAGACCACTTCATTTCCTGCGATCAGCAGAGGTTCGGAGATCTTCATCATTGCAAGCTCAGGAGTATAGAGCTCGAGCGGAATTTTGTTGATCCTAACCTTACCGGTACCTTTTATGACTGTTGCACGTGCAGTTGCAGTCTTGTGCTTTCCAGATGAATTAACTACTTTGACCATGAGGACTCACCCATTAGAACTTTGAACCCATTTTCTGGCTCACTTCACCAAGTTCCATGTACTTGTTGGAACTCAGAAGTCTCATGTCGGCATCTGCGATAGCAATCGCTTCAGCGCCCTTAAGTTCATAAGGAACACCTACATAGACTTTGAGCCTGGACATTGCATCCTTGCCTCTTGTTTTCTTATAGGGCAACATGCCACGAATTGTCCTCTTCAGAATGCGGTCCGGACGCTTCGGGAAGTAAGGCCCGAATTCAGTTGCGCCCCTTTCCCGAGTTTCCCGGTACTCTCTAAGGGTGGCTGCCCTTGAGCCAGAAATTATGGCTTTTTCGGCATTTATAATAAAAACTTTTTCGTCTCCTGAAAGCAACTGTTTTGCAACTGTACTTGCAAGACGCCCCAGAATAAGTCCATTTGCATCGATAACCGTCATCTTCGTCACCTCAGCGGAAAATCCGGATACCGGACCCTTTTGGATTTGATTCCATAATCTCTTCGAGACTCAGGCACTTGCCGCCGGCTTCAGTGATTTTTTCAACTGCAGACTCGCTAAATGTTACAGCCGCAACAGTAACAGGATGATCAAGAAGACCTGCACCCAGGACTTTTCCAGGGATGAGCAGGACATCATCTTCAGCAGTGTGCCTGTTGATCTTGCTTATATTCACAGCCGCATAATTTCTGGACGGCGCTTCAAGACGTTTCGCTATATCCTTCCAGATAGGGGCAGAACCTTCATTTGCCCTCTCTTTCAGGGTAAGAATCAGAGAAACGATTCTTGGATTTGTTTTTCTTATTAGTTTTACCAGTGATTTTTTACCCAATGTATGTTCCTCCGCAAGATTTGTATGAATCTCACTCACGCGGGAAAAAATTACCTATCGCGTTCGAACATCGCTATGCTGCCCTAGCTATGAAGCTTGAGGCAGAAAATTAAAGATCAAGCGATTAGTCGGATTGGTATGATGTGAATAACATTTCTAGTACATAAAGATTATGCGTAATCGGAAGAGCCAAGAACAACCCTGGAAACCTTCCCAAGTATTCCTTCTATGTCGCAGCCAAACTTTCTTGCCACAATAAGTGCCACTATCCGGATATCCACAAGATAAGCAAGCCGGTCCTGCATGGAATTGATTTCGGAAACAAGCCGTTGTCGGTTCAATCCCGTGTCCGCTGAAACGAAGTCAAGGATCTGTTCAAAGGATAATTCTTCCCTGTGGCGCCCTGCAGAAGAGTTGCCTGGTTTTCCGGATTTATCTGTGTGTTCAAGAAAATCTTCTGGCGGCTTAAAAGCATGGGGAAGCCGGACACTCTCAACATCAAAACAGGGTGAAAGTGCACCGTTCTTAAGGGAAAGCAAGCCCGCTTCAAGGGCACGGCTCTTTACCTCAGAAGCAGTCTTCGGGGAAAACCATTTCAGGTCAAAGGCAAGGGAAAATTCAAAGTCTTTTTCCGGGAGAGAGCCTGCAAGATTTTTCTTAAAAGGAGCAGAAACAACACGTTTAAGTTCTTCCATTAACGAACCTCGAAAAATAACTGCGCTGGGAAAGGGCAGTATAGTATAATGTAAATAAGTTCCACTGGATGCGATGTATAAATAAGTCCCACAGGATGCGATGTATAAATAAATCCCAATGGATGCGATGTATAAATAAATCCCAATGGATCCAATGTATAAATAAGTCCCAATGGATGCGATGTATAAATAAATTCTACTGGATCCAATGTATAAATAAGTCCCACAGGATGCAATTTCACATTTGAAGAAATCCCTGGAAAAAGTAAATTTCTCCGGCACAGAGATCAGATATAATTCTGTACCGAAGTGAAATGTTTTTCGGAATATCTGTTACTGCAATTTACTGCGAATTCAGAGAGTCACAAGCTTTGCATTGATGATCCCGGGGACCTGCCTGACCTCTTCAAGGATTGCATCAGAGACATCGGTATCCACGTTAAGAACCATCATAGTTACGCCTCCGACTTCCGCCCTTCCGACCTGCATGCCTGAAATGTTGATGTTGTTTTTACCAAGAACCATACAGCAGGGTCCGATAACGTTTGGCTTGTTAATGTGCTTGGCAAAGATCATACGGCCTGCGGGGAAGATGTCTACATAGTCCTCGTCAACGGAAACAATCTTGGGTTCGTCTCCAACAACAGTTCCGGTAACCAGTTTCGCCGTTTCTCCGCTGGTGAGCCTGATACTGACAGTTGAAGAATACTCTTCTGCAGATTCGGACTTGCTTTCCACTACTGCGATCTTTCTGGACTTCGCAAGGGTAGGAGCGTTGACATAATTTACCCCGGAACCAAGAGCCATTTCAAGCAGCCCTTTGAGAGCAGAGACTGTAAGGGGTCTGGTATCTTTTCCGGAAATTTCCCCATTGTATGCGATTTCTACCTTTTCGTAATTGCCATCTACAAGTTGTCCTGCAATTTTACCCATGAGCTCTGCGAGCCTGATGTATGGGGCAAGGACTGCCATAGCTTCGGGCTTCACCGAGGGGATATTGATTGCATTCTTTGCAAGCCCGCCAGTAAGGACGGAGACGACTTCCCTGGCGATGTCGATTGCAACATTAACCTGGGCTTCCTGTGTGGAGGCGCCGAGATGCGGAGTTACAATAACGTTGTCAAATTTCAGAAGAGGATTGTCAAAAGGAGGCTCTTCTACAAAAACATCCAGTGCTGCCCCGCCGACCTTTCCGCCTTCAAGGGCTCTTGTCAGGGCTTCTTCGCTAATGATGCCGCCGCGGGCACAATTTATGATCTTGACCCCGGGTTTCATGAGAGCAAACTGCTCGTCATCTAAAATATTTCGGGTTTCCTTAATAAGAGGGGTGTGCACTGTGATGTAGTCAGCCTCTTTTGCAATTTCATTCACTGTGGCAAGCTTGACTCCGAGTTCGGTAGCCCGCTTCTCAGAAATGAAAGGGTCATACCCCATAAGGTTCATTTCAAGTCCCGAAGCCCTCTTTGCAACCTCGGATCCTATTCTTCCAAGCCCTACAATGCCAAGGGTCTTTCCCTTAACCTCAATGCCCGTGAACTTGTTACGCTTCCACTCCCTGGATTTCAGGGAAGCGTTGGCCTGGGGGATATTCCTGGACATCGACATCATCATAGCAATTGTGTGCTCTGCTGCCGAGATCATGTTTCCTTCGGGAGCATTGGCCACAATGATTCCTTTCTTTGTGGCTGCGTCCACATCGACGTTATCGACTCCGACTCCCGCCCTTCCAACAATTTTCAGGTTGTCGGCGGCCTCGATGACTCTCTGAGTAACCTGAGTGCCGCTGCGTATTACAAGGGCATCGTAAGCCCCGATCTTTGCCACCAGCTCATCTTCGGAAAGGCCGGTGCTGACGTCAACAGTAAAGTGCTCTTTTAGAATCTCCAAACCTTCATTGGAGAGTGAGTCGCTGACCAATACTTTCATGTTAATTTCTCCAGATAAATACAATAAATGTGAAATGTTAAATTTTAGCAAAGAATACCAATCAACTTAATCACACTTAAGCGTTATCACATGTTTTTAGAGAAAAATTTCCCTAATTCCAGGATCATTAAAATCCCACCGCACGATTAACCTACAAGCCTTATAATCCCGATCTTCGGCTCGTAACACTGCCCTTCAGAAAGAAGGGAACGGATAACTTCTTCAACTAACTCTTCAGGGATACCTCTTGAAACTGCAGAATCTACAAAAATAGAGTAATCAACCCCCCTGCCTCCACCCATTTCCCTGAGCAGTTCAAGTACGAACTCCTTCTGGTCAGCCTTGGCTCCTGCAGGGCCTTCGGATTCAAAGTTAAGAGCCTTCAGCCCTTCCCTGATAGAAACCCTGAGCTGTTTTGCAAATTCCCGAGGGTCATGTTCCCTTTCAAGGACAATGGAAATCCCTTCCGCAACCTCTTCGGAAATTCCCCTCTCAAGCAGGTATTCCCGGAGTGTTTCTCCATGGTATCCGCTTTCGAAGGCATCCGAAAAAGCCTCAAGCCTGTCAACGGTCTGTTCTGCCGTATCCACAACCCATCTATTGCGGATCTCTTCGTCTACAACATTTGCCTCTTCTGCCCGGATTGAGATAAAAACAGAGCCGGGTTCGGGTTCGTAAATTCTGGCTTTTCCGGTAAGGGCTATGAAAGCAGGGACCTGAACAGTTGAAAAGAAAATGGAAGCATCAGGCTGGTACTGCCCTGCATACACTGTAAAAGCTCCTGTAGGATCAACTATCCGGGCTTTCCACATTTCATTTTGCGTACCTATGCTGTCGAGTTCGGTAAGCACACCAACTGCAAAGACGCGGTTGAGAATAAGCCCCAGAGGGCTGATAAGCAGGTTAGGAGATTTAGAATCAGCTGCTTCGGACGCAGGCCTTGCCGATTTCTTAAGCTCTCTGCAGGCTTCGAATTCCTTTGCAAAAACCCTTTTTGCAACTTCCCTCTTAAGCAAGGCTTATCCCTCCGCCGGAAACCTCGGGACCTGGTTCAGCTTCGTCCTCCCCGAGCCTGTGCAACAGTTCAACTACCCTTACAGCAAGGTCATCTTCGGGCACCCAGGCGCCTTCTGCAACAAAAGAAATACCATATTCTCCCCTTGAAGAGTTTCCGCGCACTGCCAGGTAGCGGCCGGTAAGAAAACGTCTCAGGTCTTCATAGACCGCATCTTTGGAAACATCAGAGAACATGATCTGTTCGGCTTCCTCGAGGGTCTTCCCGTAGATAATTTCTGCAAGTTCTCTTGGAAACATGACTGACATTGCCCCTGTCCCGTCATCCAGTACAGCCTTAATCCGCATGTCCCTTACACCTTCTACTTTGCCGTGCGCCCTGCAGTTAGCTTTCTGAACCACACGGCCGCACTCCGGACAGCGGGAAATGATTCCTGAACCCGGTCGGACGGAAACAACATTGCCTGCGGCAGCTATATCGAACATGCTGTCTCTTGAGGCTATTTCCTCAATTTTCAGGGGGACAGGGGCTTTTGCTGCAGACTCAAAAGTAAAAGCAAGCTTTTCAGCTTCTTCAGGTCCGACTGAAGAGAATTTAGTACTGCTGAGGATATTGATCGAAGGCATTCCCCTGAACATGCGGATCTGGGCTCCTTCTATCCTGATTATGCTTCCTATGTCAATGCCCGGAAGTTCAACCCAGGCAGTGAAAGGTAATCTGCCGGTCTCATCCGCAAGCACGCCGGAAATCACTTTAGCCTGCTTGCCCCTGACCAGAACTTCCCTGTGAGAAAGTTGAAGTACACCGGCTACGGTTCCTACGGAGAAATCCGCAGCAACTATATCAATCAATTTTTTTGCAGGGCTTTTGGAGAGTTCGGAAAGCTGAGGAAGTGAAGAGTCAGAAACTTTAGACACCAGAGATTGTTCTCCTATAGAAAGCCTGACCCTGTTCTGCCAGAGGCGGGTATAGACGTTTCTGATATTGAGAACATCTCCAACCGAACCCGGTAACTCCCTCCATGAGGAAAACATGACTGAACCTGTTTCGTCTGCAAGAATTCCGGTATACAGCCTGGAAGGCCCCTCCTGAGCCCCTTCCTGAGGGCGGATTGCCTTTTCCCCTATGTCCAGGATTCTGCCTGTTATTTCAAAATTCTTCAGGGAAGCTGAAAGGTCTTTTACTTTCAGAACTTTTCTTTTTCCACCAAACTTTCGGAGGATACTTTCCTTTGCAACCTCCGGAGGTACGCGAAAAGCAAGAAGTTTATCGAATTCTGCCCGTATACCAGTCTTTTCAAGATCTCCAAGCGCCCTGGTTAGCTCTTCAAGTTGGGGCGCAATATTTTCATCCATTTTAAGCCTCCATTCGAGACAAGAATAAAACAATTCAGATATAAGGATTTCAGGTTTTACTTTATGAATGCAGTCATTTACAACTGCGTGCATTTATAGATAGTCAGGTTTCAGGACTTTAGATTTTCGGTACCTGATAAGTACGGATACTCAGTTCATCATAAAGATAATTTTGGGAAATCCTTAACGGTTAGTTAAACAAATTTCGCTTCTATAATCTTTTAGGCTCTACTTTTCAAGAACGATTGTTCAGAACTTATGATTCCAAAGATATATCTTATCAGGACAAAATTATTTTCCTAATAAAATATTGAAAGAATTACCTCTGAAAAACGAATAAGATTCATTCCGAAAAAAGAGATAAGATTCATTCCTGAAAACCACATAAAATTCCGAAAAGAGGAAATAAAAGGTTTCTAAAGCGATAGAACCGAATGAAAAACCATAAAAAAATGGAAGAGTTAAAGGGGAACTAAAGATGAAAAGAATAGAAGAACGGAATATACAGGTATTAAAAATAGTAGCAGCTGCATTTATTCTGGCAGTCGTATGCACATGCTCTGCGGTTTCTGCAGCAAACTTAAATGTGGATCCTGAAGCAGAAGGGGGCTATACCACAATACAGGCTGCAGTAGACGCCGCAAAAGCCGGAGATACTATTTTTGTAAGCCCCGGGACTTATAATGAAACCCTCAAAATAGACAAGCAGGTGAAAATCTGGTCTGACTCTAGAAACCCTGAAAATACGGTTATCAGGGCAGCCGACCCTGTGGAAAGTACCGTAGAAATAACTGCTGACAGGGTAACTTTCAGCGGGTTTGGGGTAGAAGATTCGGAGAAAGCAGGGATTTTGCTGACAGGAGCCAGTAACTGCTATATCAACAATATCAGAGCCAGAAACACAGAATATGGGATTCTGCTGCAGGATGCGAAAAGTAATAACATAAACGGGAACACCATGACCCTGAACGAAATAGGGATAAAGCTCGAAGGTTCGGACTCAAATACGGTCCAGAACAACCTCGTTGCTTACAACTACGGTTTCGGGATCTCCCTTGAAGAGAGCAGCAAGAACATCATATTTAATAACTACTTCAAAAACGCAGAAAATGTAGAAGAAAACACCGTAAACGCAGACAACACCTGGCAGAGTACCCTCTCAACCAGAAGTAACCTTGTCCGGGGTCCCTATATTGGTGGGAATTTCTGGGCAAACCCTGAAGGCACCGGCTACAGTGAAACCTGCGTAGATGAAAACAGCAATGGGATCTGTGATTCCGCATACCCGGTAGCTGGAGGCGGATCCGATAACTCTCCACTATTCCCGAGAATCCCGGCTGCTGTCACAACCCTTGAAAACAAACTGGACGCTGAAGCTTATGCGCAGGGCCTGGCAGACATGGAAGGGGCAGGAAATGAGACTGAAACCCCTCTTGAAGAAGCAACTGAAGAAGCAAACGAAACCGCAGTTGAAGAAGAAACTCCCGAAACCGAGACCGAAGAAGAAAACGGAGCTCCAGGACCGGGCCTTGGACTTGCAGTTCTGGCAGCAGGAGCTGCTTATATCCTGAAGCGGAAAAGATAACTAAAATATAAAGAGAAAGGGTGCAGAAAGGACAGTTTTTCTGTCCTTTTTCCTTCCCTTAATTATTTGGGGATAAAATTTTCCCTTAATTTTCCCTTAATTTTCCCTTAATTTTCCTTTAATCACTTATGTGCAAAATAAGCCACTACTTTTTCTTCGCTTACGGCATCGATCCTGCAGAATCCGAAACGTTCGAACTGGACGATCTTATCAAATTCTCCCACAATTCCTTTTTCTCCGATTCCTTCGATATCGCCTTCGGGACCGCGCACTTTAACGGAAATTCCGTCAACGGGAGCCCAGTGGAGGATTTTTGCTTTTGCTTTTTTAAGGGCTTCAAGAGAAACCTCAGAGTGTTTTGCCTGAAGTGGCGAAAGGGAAGTGATTTCAATATTACAGAAATCTTTTAAGCGGAGGATGGAGCCCACTTCCAGCTTTTCGACATCCTCCTTACAGACAAGCACCTTATTTTCCACGGCAATTTCCCTTACGCCTCTTGCATGGTCTGTGGGGTGGAGCGGAAGTTTAGCAACTGTAGGTTCCATACCTGCAATTTCCAGTTCTACCGGGTCCCAGACAAAGAAGTACCTGTTTGCAATAGGGTCCACGATTTTACGGTTTTCGGCGTAAAGAGACTCCATGCTGATACTCACATCGGTCATCCCGACTCCCATTTCGATCATGAACTTCTTGAGGGCTTCTGCCCTTATCCCGCGGCGGCGGATTGCCCGGATTGTTGGCAGGCGGGGGTCGTCCCAGCCGCTGTATTCTCCGGATTCAATGGATTTGCGCAGGGTGCTCGTGCTGAACTTGCCGAACTCATGGATCTTGACCCTGCCCCAGTGGGTGGTTTTAGGGTATGTCCAGCCGAAGTATTTGTAGATGTACCCCTGCCGCTTTTCGCTGTCTATAAGGTCTTTGCCCCGGATGAAGTGGGTCATACCGAGCTCATGGTCTTCGATTGCACCCGCGAAGTCCAGGAGGGGCCAGACAACGTATTTGTTTCCGATTTCAGAGCGGGGATGGGACATCTTTCTAATCCTGAATGCCCCCCAGTCCCTTAGAGCAGGGTCCTTATGTTCGATATCGGTCTTGATCCGCAGCACAGCCTGCTGGTCTTCATATTCGCCGGCAAGCATCTTTTCCCAGTGCATGAGGTTTTCTTCAGGGCTTGCGTCCCTGTGCGGGCAGGCCTGTTTGGCATCCTTAAACTGTTTGAAGTCTCCCCCGGTACAGAAACAGACATAGGCTTTGCCCATCTCGATTAGCTTTTTTGCATAATCATAATACATAGGGAAATGA
>JBFHIK010000019.1:0-15244 GCA_041596555.1 Methanosarcina sp. | reverse complement strand
TCGGCCTCCAGCTCTTCCAGGGACTTGCCCTTCGTCTCGGGAAGGATCTTCAGGAAGAGCAGGATCAGCAGGAGTTTGAAGGTAAACTGGCTGTTCAGGGCGTCCATAATCACATTATAGCCCATCCCCAGGACCCGGGGGTAATAAAGGCCGATTACACCTACTGCAAGCCCTCCCAGGGCAGGTTTGAAGGCGGGGTGGAGAGGAATTTCCGAAAAAAGGTCTTTTGTGTAGTAAAGCGTTCGGATAAGGATTGTAGAAACGATTCCTGCAAGGAGGCCGAGGACAAGGTAGAGCCCAAGTTCTTTGTAGGGGCTGACTAACTGGTAGGAAGAGATCTCGATGGGTTTTATCCCGAAAAGCGTGCTTGAGACAAGGGTTGCAAAGACTGAAGAGATAACTATCGGAATAAAGGTCCTGGTTTCAAGTTCTCCGTAAATCACCTCTACTACAAAGACCACACCTGCAAGTGGGGCGCTGAATGCAGCCGCAATTCCGCCGGCAGCCCCGCAGCCGAGAAGGGTCTGAAGCTGCCTTTCCGGGCTCTTCAGGATTCTTCCTACAAGAGCGCCTGTCCCGGCTCCGGCAAGGACACCCGGAGCTTCCTTTCCCAGGGCGCCTCCTGAACTGATAGTGATTATTGAAGTAAATACCTCCAGAAAAGCATCCCTGAGCTTAATCCTTGCTCCGCGGAGGGTTACGGTTTCTATAAGCCCTTCAACGCCGTATTTCTTTTTTATAAGGAAGTGGGTGATTAACCCCACAAGCAGTCCACCAAGGGCAGGTGTGAATATTACATAATAGAATGGGAACTCGTGTAATGAGTATCCCTGCTGCATTCCCAAAAATACGTTGCTATATTGGAGAATGCGGTCATAAACGCCTATTACGAGCCCTGTCAGAAGCCCGATTATAATGGCAATTGAATTGACCCTGGTAGTCTCAGAATCAAACCGGGAGATGTACTCCGTTATCCTGGGATATTCTTTTATGTTATGAAATCTGAATCTGGATTCGGGGTCAACTTCCAAATGTTCGCGCCTCTCTGAGACTTTTTGTACTTAAATTTTTCATGAGCAAAAAAGGGAATTTCAGGTTCAAATCTGCCTGAAATATTTATTCTGCTTTAAGGATTTCGAGCATTTATTTAAATGTATCCATTATCTAAAATATTTGAATGTTCTTCTCAATATCCTATCTTCAGGAAACTGGTCTTTTTTCTTATTTTTGCGTAAACTTTTAAACCCATTTATTTAAACTCTTTTATTTTCTCTGAATAAGTTCCAGGACATCACAGAGTTTTTTTGCAGTTTCGGAAACTGTCTGCATTCCAACGGTGTCCTCTTCTGCAGGGTTCCACGTAATTCCACCGAAGTGGGCATTGTCGCCGACCACAATCATCCCGTGAATGTGCATCCAGTCATGGATGGACTGAATTGTTTTTTCCTGTCCTCCGTTTCTTGAGCCGCCAACTGAAAGAGCTGCACCTACTTTATTTTTGAGTGCAAAGTCTTTACGGCGAAGCAGGACACTTCTGTCAAAAAGGGCTTTGAGCTGGGCAGGATAATTTCCCATATATACGGGAGCTGCAACAATTATACCGTCTGCAATTCTCATTTTTTCATAAATTTCTTCCATACCGTCATCAATCACACAGAAATCTTTCTCTCTGCAAGCCCCGCACGCTTTGCAGGGGGCAACTTCCTCGTTTGAGAGAAAAACGGTATCGGTTTCAAACCCCCTTTCTTTTGCAACCTCGAGGGCAGCTACAATCATTTTTTCACAGTTCTGTCCCTTTCGCGGGCTGCCTGAAATTCCTATAATTTTCATCGTATCATTCCGGAATTGTTTTATATTAATCTGTCATTTATATTCAGTAATAATTGCCTTAAGTTTATTGTACATTTACCGTAGAAATCATATTGGAACTTCATATATTTTCGGGATAAATATTTACATACGGATATATATTCGCAACATCAAATATATATTTTTCATTTTTATATATCTATCTATGCATTTTACGTAAATTTATATATCAAGACCCAGCTAAACTAAATTACTTCAATTATTATAGGAGGTTGGTCTATTGGTAACATTTTTAGAGAAGATCAGTGAAAGAGCAAAGAAACTAAACAAGACAATCGCTTTACCTGAAACTGAAGATATAAGAACCCTCCAGGCAGCTGCCAAGATCCTTGAGAGAGGTATTGCAAAAGTTGTCCTTGTCGGTAATGAGGCCGATATTAAGGCACTCGCAGGAGATCTGGATCTCTCAAAGGCGAAAATTGTAAATCCTAAAACCTATGAGAAAAAAGATGAATACATTAACGCTTTCTACGAGTTGAGAAAACACAAAGGCGTCACACTCGAGAGTGCAGCTGAAATCATGAGCGATTACGTTTACTTCGCTGTTATGATGGCCAAACTCGGGGAAGTAGACGGTGTAGTATCAGGTGCTGCTCACTCTTCTTCAGACACCCTGAGACCTGCAGTCCAGATCGTGAAAACAGCCAAGGGCGCAGCTCTTGCATCCGCTTTCTTCATAATCTCTGTACCTGACTGTGAATATGGGTCAGACGGCACATTCCTTTTCGCTGACTCTGGCATGGTTGAAATGCCGAGCGTAGAAGACGTTGCAAACATTGCAGTTATTTCCGCAAAGACCTTCGAACTGCTGGTCCAGGACGTGCCAAAGGTTGCAATGCTCTCCTACTCCACCAAGGGAAGCGCCAAGAGCAAGTTGACCGAAGCAACAATCGCTGCTACAAAACTTGCACAGGAACTCGCTCCTGATGTTGCAATCGACGGTGAACTCCAGGTTGACGCAGCAATTGTCCCCAAAGTTGCAGCTTCAAAAGCCCCCGGAAGCCCGGTTGCAGGCAAAGCCAATGTCTTCATCTTCCCTGACCTGAACTGTGGAAATATCGCATACAAGATCGCCCAGAGGCTTGCCAAAGCTGAAGCTTATGGCCCTATCACCCAGGGACTGGCAAAGCCAATTAACGACCTGTCAAGAGGCTGCAGCGACGAAGATATTGTCGGTGCCGTTGCAATTACCTGTGTGCAGGCCGCAGCACAGGACAAATAATCGGAAACGTTTCGGAAGCGTTTTATTAACTTTCATATATAATATTATTATATCCGGAAACTCTAAATGTGACTGGAAATCAATGGATTGAACTGGGGTTTACACATGAAAGTACTGGTTATAAACGCAGGGAGTTCATCTCTCAAATATCAATTAATTGATATGACGAATGAGTCCGCTCTTGCAGTAGGTCTTTGCGAGAGGATAGGTATTGACAACTCGATCATCACTCAGAAGAGGTTTGACGGCAAGAAGCTGGAAAAGCAGACAGACCTCCCCACTCACAAGGATGCCCTTGAGGAAGTTGTCAAGGCTCTTACCGACTCTGAATTCGGTGTCATCAAAGACATGGGTGAAATCAATGCGGTCGGGCACAGGGTTGTGCATGGTGGAGAAAAGTTCACCACCTCTGCTTTGATCGATGAGGGTGTAGAAAAAGCAATAACTGACTGCTTCGAACTGGCTCCTCTCCACAACCCTCCAAACATGATGGGAATTTCTGCCTGTCAGGAGATCATGCCCAGCACTCCGATGGTTGCTGTCTTTGATACAGCATTCCACCAGACGATGCCGGCGTATGCCTACATGTATGCTCTCCCGTACGAACTGTACGAGAAGCATGGGGTCAGGAAATATGGCTTCCACGGCACTTCCCACAAGTATGTTGCCCAAAGAGCTGCCCTTATGCTCGGAAAGCCTGAAGAAGAAACCAAGATCATCACCTGCCACCTTGGAAACGGCTCAAGCATTACTGCTGTAAAAGGCGGAAAATCCGTTGAAACCAGCATGGGCTTTACTCCTCTTGAAGGGCTCGCAATGGGTACCAGGTGCGGTTCGATTGACCCGGCAGTAGTTCCCTTCGTTATGGAAAAAGAAGGCCTGACAACCAGAGAAATCGATACCCTTATGAACAAGAAGTCAGGTGTGCTTGGACTTTCCGGGCTCAGCAACGACTTCAGAGACCTCGACGAAGCAGCTTCCAAAGGCAACAGGAGAGCCGAACTTTCCCTTGAAGTTTTCGCATACAAGGTCAAGAAGTTCATAGGTGAATATTCAGCTGTGCTCAACGGTGCAGATGCGGTTGTTTTCACAGCAGGCATTGGAGAAAACAGCGCAAGCATCAGGAAGAGAATCCTCGCCGACCTTGAAGGTCTTGGCATAACCCTCGATGAGGAAAAGAACAAGATCAGAGGCCAGGAAATCGACATCAGCACTCCGGATGCAACAGTAAGGGTCTTTGTTATCCCGACCAATGAAGAACTTGCAATTGCAAGGGAAACAAAGGAAATCTGTGAGACCGAAGTAAAGCTACGCAGCTCAATAGCTGTCTGATGGTAAAGGATATTTCTCCTTTGCCTTTTTCTTTTTTCTTTTTCTAATTCCTGGTTTTAACTATTAACTATACTCTCCTTGAAAGATAACTTCGCAGTTGTTCATCTGCCTCTTTTAGCGGCTCTGTTTCAGATCTAACAGCATCCTGAGAGGTGTGTTCTCCTTGAAAATATCGATTTGTAATAGCGCTTCAGTTTTCCACGATCCATATTTTCCGGATATCTAAAATATTTTGATAAAATATTTTGAGCATAAACCTACAATTATAACTGTCCTGAAGATATCATATGACTATGAAGCAGGTAGATCTCATCCCTCCCGGGTTCGGGGCAGCCAGGGTTGCAACAGCCAGAATTCTTGAGGGCGCCAGAGAAAAGAATCAGCATATATTGGGCCTTGAATCCTTCGGCATTCTGAAAGCTTATGGTATCCCGACAGTGAAAACTGCCTTTGCAAAGACTGAAGAGGAAGCCTTTAAAGCTGCAGAGGAAATAGGTTATCCTCTCGTGATGAAGGTCGTTTCTCCGCAGATTTCCCATAAATCCGATGTTGGAGGGATCAGGCTCTCCCTGCAAAATGGGGAAGAGGTGAGGGCTGCCTACCGGGAAATGATGGAAAAGATCCCTGCGAAAAGGCCGGACGCTTCCCTTGAGGGAGTCCAGCTGCAGCAAATGCTCTCAGGAGGAAAAGAAGTAATTATCGGGATGATCCGCGATCCGACCTTTGGGCCCATGTTGATGTTCGGGCTTGGCGGAGTTTATGTGGAGATCCTCAAGGACGTGCGGTTTGCAATTGCCCCGGTGGATGAAGATGAAGCCAGGGAGATGATCACAGGGATTAAAACCTACCCTGTCCTTGCCGGAGCCAGGGGTACAAAGCCTTCGGATATTGATGCCCTGGTGGATACCATTTTGAAAGTTTCAAGGCTTGTCTGTGATTTTCCGGATATCGAGGAATTTGAAATTAATCCCATGATGGTTCTGGAAGAGGGAAAGGGAGCCTTTGCAGTTGATATGAGGATGAAGTTGAAGATAAACTGATCTTATTGATTACTTTTTTTCAGGGCAGGTCTTTTTTCTCTTTCTTTTCTTCTTAACCTGTCGATTGCCTGACTTTTTATCGACCCTCTTCTTTTCCCTGCCTGTTTCACTGTCCAATTGCCTGTTTCTCTGCCCGATTTATTCATTGCTCTCGGAGAACTCGTACGCTCCAAAAGAATCGAAGGTTTACGCCGGATAAGCACGGATATGGAAAAATATCGGAATAGCAGGACTGCTGCGGAGGAAGCACTAGCAAAAATTGATGGAGGAGGGGAGGAAAATTCCTCCTCTACTTCTTCAGAATAAGAAGGGAAATAAGAGAAGGAATTAAGAAGGGAAATAAGAGAAGGAATTAAGAAGGGAAATAAGAGAAGGAATTAAGAAGGGAAATAAGAGAAGGAATAAGAATTAGGAAATTGTAATATTTTTGAGTCCTTTGGCTTTTGAGTTATTTACTTTCAGGAACCGGAAAGGAGGTTGAAAGTTTTGGAGAGAACTGAGGATTTAGTCCCCGTGCCTATTCTGTCGCTACCGGATGAGGTGTCTCTGCTTGCAAGGACTCTTTCAAGAACCCTTCCTATGCAAATCCTGAAACAGCTTCAGAAAAAACAGATGTCTGCAGGCGAACTTGCATCAGAGCTTGGGCTCCGCCTGAATACACTGACATACAACCTTGCCTTGCTGGAAAAGGTTGGCCTGATAAAGGTCGGGCAGGTGAAATTGAGCTGTAAAGGCCGCGAAGTTAAAATCTATGCCCCTGCGGAACAGCCGATTTTGCTGGTTCCCCGGGCAAATAGAGATAGCGACCCTTTCGTCCTGGATAGTCTGGAAAAAACTCTGGAAAACTGCCGGGCAAATCTTTTCGGGCAGGCAATTAACCTTCCTGAGGGCTCTGGAAAAAATGATGAGCGCGTATCCTCCGATAAAAAGCACAATGATCCGGAAGCTCTCCCGGCCCATACCCGCTATGCCGTACTTTTTCCTGTCAGGGAGACTCATGACCAGGATTGAAACTATCCAGGAAAAAAGAAATCAGGAAAAATAAAGGAATATTCGGTATCCTGAAAATGGCATGAAATTACGGCAAAAGATCCCTTTTTTATATTCACATGTAACAGGCAGGAAGCCCTATAGCTTTAGCGCAGGGAGGAATGCCGTCAACTTTCCGGAATTCCTTTCCACGTTTGGATTTCTCCACTCTGCTCTGGAAACGAATTTCCGTAGCAAGTAACACGGTTTTGGAAAACCGTCTCCTCTCGCCAATGTTGGATATGCTTGTCAGATGTAACACACCGCCCCTACCTCCCAGGACTTTTAATGCTACACGATAAAGCTACAAACTGAGGAAGCATTCGCAGGTATCATGACATTTCCAACGTAGTCAATTAAGACTCAGGCTGGTCAACCAGGGCTTTTACAAGCCACAATGCTTTAGCATGGGGTAGTTGACCGTCTTCAAGCTCCGTTTTTATTTTTAATCTACCAGTTTGATCTATCAGTTTGATCTATCAGTTTGATCTACCAGTTTGATCTATCAGTTTGATCTACCAGTTTGATCTACCAGTTTGATCTACCAGTTTAATCTACCAGTTTGATCTACCAGTTTGATCTACCAGTTTGATCTATCAGTTTGATCTACCAGTTCACTCTACCAGTTCTATGGCGTCCGTTGGGCAGGCATCGATGCATTGCTCGCATTCGGTGCATTCATCCGGGCGGGCTACAACTGCCCTTTTTCCATCTTTGGTTTCTTCTTTGTCGTACACGTCTGCAGGGCAGACATCGTAACATTCAAGCGAACCCACACATTTGTCGTAATCAATTTTGGGATACATTCTTTCACCTCTTTTTATAATATCTCATCCGGAACCTTCCGAACCAGGCCTTCTATCCGGAACCTTCTGTCTGAAATCTTCCTGATTCAGTCTACAAGTTCTATTGCGTCTTCTGGACAGGCGTCTACGCACTGATCGCATTCAATGCAGTCATCCGGGCGGGCTACTACTGCCTTTTTTCCCGCCTCCATTTCTTTGACATCAAAAACATCTCCAGGGCAGACCTCATAGCAGGCGAGAGCCCCGGTACACTTGTGGTAATCGATTACCGGATGCATATTTCCTCCATTTATCAGGTTTTCATAAATTCTCAGCAGGAAACTCGTTAAATCTTTAGATTTAGCGGGTAGTTGACTACAGGTTTTTTACTGGATTTCAACATCTACAGTCTCTGTACTTTCCCTGTAAGGCACTTTCACATAGAGTCTTCCATCAACGTATCTTGCGACAGCTTTCTCAGGGACAACCCCACAGCAGAATGCATAAGTCCCAGCATACTCAACCCCGGTTTCTTCCCTTTTAGCTCTTACAAAAAAGCCGTCCTCAACCATTTTTAATTCGATATTCTCTTTCTTTACCCCAAACATTTCGATTTCAATGTCCAGATTTCCCTCATCGTCCGAACATGAAAATATGTCCGGTGACATTTTCACCATTGATATATTCGTACCCCCACGCTGATATATATCAAATATGAATCAAATATAAAACAAATATAAAATTAATATAAATCAAATCCAGATATAATTCAAATTCAAATTCAAATTCAAATAATAATAGTGGGATCGTTTTATTTATATCTTATGAACACTGGCGGTCTTTTACAGTTTCTGCCACCTCTTCCTTCGCAGCTCTCTCCTGCCCGGTTTTATCGCTCCCTATTTATCGGATTCGTCATTTTTACTGCCACAGCTCCCTGTTTTTATCTATAAAAGCCCTCTGGACTTCTATTTTCGAAGCCGTGTAAATCAACGCTGCAGGGTGGTAGAGTTTCAGGACAGTTTTTCCTTCGTGTTCCACAGGGACTCCCCATTCCAGTTTTCTTTCGGGGCAGTAGGACTTTTCGGCTGTGTTGCCGAGGAGAATTATGATTTTAGGGTCAAGCAGGGTTATCTGGGCAACAAGGAAGGGTTTGCAGCATTCTATTTCACTTGCCTTTGGCCTTCTGTTTTCCGGAGGGCGGCATTTGACAGTATTTGTTACGAACCAATCCTCTTCTGCGAGCCCCATATACTCGACCATTTTGTCCAGCTGTTTTCCTGCCCTTCCGTAGAAGGGAATCCCGGTTTCGTTTTCAGTCTTTCCCGGAGCTTCTCCTATGAAGAATACCTTTGGGTTGCAGGAACCTTTTCCTATTACTCTTCGGATTGCACTTTTATGAAGAGAGCACCGTATACAGGCTATTGCCTCCCTTGCGACAGTCTCATACCCGGCTTCCACCAGTTTTAGAATCCTCTCTTCTAAATTTCCACAGTCTTCTTCTTCTGCTGCCATAGCTTTTACCTCCTTTATTTTTCCCTGTTATCCTGAGAGTACAGCTTTTTCCTGAAACCGACACCTAATTAATATTTTTTCTTCCAGCGTTAGTTGCCTTTTCCTCTGGTATTAATTATTTTCTTCTCTTGAATTAATTGTCTTTTTTCTTGTTTTTAATATGAAAATAATAATCCATCTCTTGAGGCACATCTCTTGAGGCACATCTCTTGAGGCACATCTCTTGAGGTATATTTTTTAAGCACATCTGAGGTATATTTTTTAAGCACATCTTTTGAGGCACATCTTTTGAGGTGTGAATGGGAACAAACTTATTTATGGAAAAAATTCCATGACAAAGATAACCAATACTTAATGAATATAATTCTCTATAGTTTTATATTTTAAATTTTATTCCCGTATCTATATAAAATTTTGTTTACAAAGGTGTGCTGAGGGTAATGATTTCCAGAAACTTTCTTACGATAGATGATTTTGACATACGCGGAAAGACGATTCTTTTAAGGGTCGACATGAACTCTCCTATGGACACCCAGGGCCACATTCTGGATGATATGAGGATCAGGAGCCATATTGCGACCTTGAAAGACCTTGAGAGCGCAAAAGTTGTTCTGCTCGCTCACCAGAGCAGGCCCGGGAAAAAAGATTTCACTACAATGAAACCTCATGCTCACCTGCTGTCCAGGTATCTTGGCAGGCAAGTTACTTATGTGGATGACATTTTCGGGACATTTGCAAAAACCCAGATCGCTTCTATGGAAGATGGGGACGTTATCATGCTTGAAAATGTCCGGTTTTATTCGGAAGAAAGTCTTGAAAGAACTACGACAGAGCAGGCCAATACATATATGGTTAAAAAACTGTCACCTTTTGTCGATATTTTTCTGAACGATGCATTTGCAGTAGCCCACAGGTCTCATCTCTCGGTTGTTGGGTTTACCGAGGTCCTTCCATCGGGAGCCGGTAGAGTAATGGAAAAAGAACTTATCTCTCTGGAAAGAGGGATCACAGGGGGAGAAAGGCCAAGTATTTTCGTGCTGGGTGGGGCAAAGGTGGACGACTCCCTTAGAGTGACTGAAAACGTCCTCACAAATGGAGGGGCTGACAGAGTGCTTCTTACTGGAGTGGTTGCAAATGTTGCTCTTGCTGCCTCGGGAGTAAACATCGGAAAAGCCAACATGGATTTCATCAAGTCTCAGGGCTATGAAGATCAGATCGAAAGGGCGAGAGGCTTGCTGGCAAAATTCAAAGACCGGATTGGCCTTCCAAAGGATGTAGCTTTAAACGAAGACAAGAAACGCGTCGAAGCTCCTATTTCAGAGCTTAATTCCGATTCTCTGCCTATTAATGATATCGGGCTCGAAACTATTGTGGATTTCACAAATGAGATCCAGAACGCCAAAACCGTTGTTTTAAATGGCCCTGCAGGAGTTTCCGAGATTGATGCTTTTGCCCTCGGGACCCATGAAATTATAAAAGCTGCTATTAAATCCGACTTCTCAATCATTGGCGGTGGCCACATTTCAGTTGAGGTTGCACACCTCGGCCTTGAACACCGCTTCTCACATATCAGCACAGGTGGAGGCGCCTGTATTGATTTCCTTGCAGGGGAAAAACTGCCAGGAGTCGAGGCTCTGAAGGCGGCCCGAATAAAATATCAGGAAGCTAAAAAGCTTTAAGGCTTAGGGAGGGGCAGTTCCCCCATCTCCTATAACATACTGTTTCACTCAGTTCCGATTACATACTGTTTCACTCAGTTCCTATAACATACTGTTTCACTCAGTTCCGATTACATACTGTTTCACTCAGTTCCGATTACATACTGTTTCACTCAGTTCCGATAACATATTGTTATACAGCTTCCATACATATCATCACACTAACCAGTGGTTGACCTTACTGGCTGGTATTCACAGCTTAAACGCATGATTAACAGGTTAAACGCAATTCACAGGTGTTGGTTCAAGCATGCTTACAGAAACAGAAGGCAGGGCTGCAGTCAAGCTTGCAAGAAAAACTATTGAAACGTTTTTATCGGAGGGAAAGCTTTCCGGGCATCAGGAGTCTGGCAGTGAGCTTTCTCCGGTCTTTGGGGAGAATAGGGGCGTTTTTGTTACACTGACTGAAGATGGGCTTTTAAGGGGCTGTATAGGCCATCCTTATCCTGACTCAACCCTTAAGGAAGCAATTCTGGATTCCGCAGTCTCTGCGGCAACGCGTGACCCGCGCTTTCCTCCGGTCGGGAAGGAAGAACTGAACAGCATAGTCGTTGAGGTTACGATACTGACTCAACCTGAAAAGATCAATGTACCTCCTAAAGACCTCCCGGATAATGTGGAGATCGGCAAGCACGGGCTCATCGTGAAACAGGGCTACTACCAGGGACTGCTGCTTCCTCAGGTAGCTCCTGAGAACAATATGGATGCTATTGACTTCCTGAGCCATACCTGCATGAAAGCCGGCCTTTCTCCGGATGCCTGGGTTAATGGAGCAGAAGTCTATCGTTTCGAGGGGCAGATCTTCAAGGAAACGGAGCCTGGAGGAGAAGTCATAGAGGAGAAGTTTTGAGGCGTGAGCGTCTCATTATTTTTGACCATATTTTTTAGCCTATTTTTGAGTCCCATAAAACGTTCACCTTTATTCCCCTCTTTTTCATCTTTTCTTTATTACGTTCGAGTAAAACGATTTCAACATTGTTTTATATTGTAAGATCTTTGTTCTTTTTTGGATAACACTCACTTTTAAGTTGAATTGAGCAAAGAAACATGAATACCTGTAACCTGCAGAAAAATTCGTTTCCGGGATTTACCGGCAATATTAATCCTGAGCTCTATGTTCTCTCTCTGTCCAGGTTCTGCGAAGACCTGGGTTCGGGGATGCTGGTTGCCCTGATTCCTTTATATATCTCCGACCTTGGGGCATCCTTTTTTTCCGGGCTACCCCTTGTTGCCAGAGCAGGGCTTGTAATGACGGTTTTCGGGCTTTTCAGTGCCCTTACACAGCCCCTTATGGGCAGGCTTTCGGACAGGTTTGATTGCAGGAGACCTTTCATCCTCTTCGGGCTGATAGGGTATACCTTCTTTTCTTTACTTTATTCGCAGGTAACAAGCTATGAGCAATTGCTCTTTATCCGGCTGCTGCAGGGGATTACCGTGGGGGCAACCATACCTGCAGTTATTGCAATGGTGACGCATATCTCGACCTCCGAGACCAGGGGGAAAGCCGTGGGAGTCTATACAACCATAAGGGGGGTCGGTTTCGGGCTCGGGCCTGTTGTTGGGGGAGCAATAGCCAGATACTGGGGTTTTGATGCCGGATTTTATTTCTGCGCCCTGCTCGGAGTTGTAAGCCTGGTGCTTGTAACCTTTTTCGTAAAAGAAACAAGAGGTTCTCTTGAGCCGGTTTCCAAAAAAATAAGCGGCAAAAAAAGCTATGCTTCAGTTTATTCCCTTGCGGGTGCCATGCTCATGATGATGGTTGGGATAATGATGGTAGTTGCCCTTATCCCGGAATACGAGATCAGGCTTGAAGCATCCGAGCTTTCCCTGGGGGTTGCGGTCTCAGCCTACATTTTCGCAAGGCTGCTTTTCCAGGCTCCTCTCGGCAGCCTCTCGGACAGGATAGGCAGGAAAAAACTGATCGTTGGCGGTCTTTTCCTGAGCGTCCCGCTGGTTGTCGGGATGGGCTATATCACAAGCATAAACCAGCTCATTCTTTTCAGGGCTTTTCAGGGGCTCCTTGTAGCCTCAATAGACACGCCTGCAATGGCGCTTGCAGCCGACCTTTCGGACGGCTCTTCTTTAAGCTCAAGACTCAGCATAATCACAACGGCACAGGCAGCAGGTATGGCTTTTGGCCCGATCTTCGGAGGCTTCCTTGCAGGATATGTGACCTTTGTAACGCCCTTTTATGCCTGTGCCCTGCTTATGCTTCTGGCGGGTTTTCTGGTAATCAAAAAAGTAGAAGAACCTGCAAAAGAGCCTGTAAAAGAGCCTGTAAAAGCTGGGAATCCCGGATAAAAAGCCCTGGTCTATTTAAAGAAATGTTTGAATAGAGTTTTGAAAAATGATTTGGAAACAAATTTGAAAAAAGTAAATAAAGTAAATAAAGTAAATAAAGTAAAAAAAGTAAAAAAAGTAAAAAAAAGTTGATTCTGAACTTCTGGATTATTCTGAATTTTTCGTTTTTATTCAATCTGGATTCTTTTTCCGGTTAATGACTTTGTTTTTGGCAGGGTGACTGTTAATACGCCGTTTTTGAGCTGGGCAGTTGCCCCTTCTTCGGTTACGCCTTCCGGCAGAGGAATTTCACGGTAGTAGCGCATGAAAGATCTCTCTTTTCTGAGATAGCCTTCTTTTTCCGTTTCCTCTTCTTTTCCTTTCCCTGCACTGATTATAAGGACATTATCCCTCTGGCTCAGTTCGACGTTTTCTTTATCAATTCCAGGAAGGTCAGTTGTAACAATTACTTTGTCATTTTCTTCCGCCACATCGGTCAACGGGGATAACGTTTCGCTTCTGAATCCAGTTTCAAGTGCAGGAAATGCTCTCGACAGCTGTTCCATATATTCCTGCATTCTTCTTATCTCATCAAACGGGTCCCAGCTGTACACGTCACGGGATGGTCTCTTTATTGGCAGCTTCATGTACAAATTCCTCCTTACTTGATTCCAGGTTATCTTTAGATTCCAGTTATCTTCTTGTTCTACTGGTTTCTTTTCGGATTTCCCTGGGCTTGTGTATTTTTTATTTTATTTCTGATTGCGGTTGGTTGATGATCTCTAACTTGATTTGTAAGAGGTGGAGGTGTGGAACAGTTCTTTTTTCTCCGAAGAAACTGCCTGAAAGACTGGAAACCCTGCCAGGGGTGGAGCTTTGAGACTGGATATTTTTGTTTGCTCTTTCCATGTCTCACAGGCAAGATATATGAGAGTTTGAGGCTCTCGTTTTGGTTCGAGGCTCTCGTTTTTTTCTTGTGGAGGGAGAAATCCGTTTTTAAAGGTGGTGTAGGTCCACCTTTGGTCTGTTCGCAGGTCTTTTGGTATGGTAACTGGGGTCCAATCTTACAGTTAGTGTATTGTGGTTACTGTTTGATTGTTATTGTTCCTCCGTTACTATCTTTTAGTTAGTATTCATATTATATATAGTTTTTGCTTACTCGAGCTTTGCCTGTAAAATAGCCAAAAAACAGCTATTTGCCGGGTATGAGGGGTATTTTTCGGGTATAGGGGGGATTTTTTAGGTAGCACCCTTATTTTTTAGTTTCACAGCGTATTTTTAAGGTAAAAATCATTTTACAAGCAAAGCTTATACAGTACACAAATTGTAATTCTCTGCAAAAAAAGGAAGATAAAAGAAAAAAACCGAAAATTGAGCGAGTGGATTGTAATAAATTTTTAGATTTTACGTCGGATTATTTATGTTCTTTCCTGCGGTTCCCATCTGTGGAATTCCACGGTGTTTCAGGAGGTTGTAGACTGGTTGGGTTGGAGCGAGCCATACCTGTCCCGTGCCTTCAAAGGTATGGAGCAGGCCTTCTCCGCTTGTCATAGAACCTAGGAGCTGTTTACTTGACCGTTGAACACTGAAATTGACCGAGCCTGAGCGGAGCAGGGCAAAATTCCCGTCAACCTGCATTCTTTCGTTGTCAAGTTCGTATTTAAGCACTTCTTCCATCGGGACGGGGATTTCGAGAACCACAGTACCCCTGCCGCTGATTTGTGTCTGAAACCAGCCTTCTCCCCCCAGGAGTCCCGATGATAGGTTTTTCTGGGTAGCCACTCCGATTTCCATTCCTTCTTCACAGCAGTAGAAAATCCCCTTATCCACGACTATGGAATCGTTTTCCAGGTTCATGATGATATAATGGCTGAAAGATGGTTCGAGGAAGATTTCTCCTGTTCCTTTGTAAAGGGGCTTGAAAGTAGATTCATTGGAGAGTTTGCTTTTGATCAACTTTTTCGCAAGTCCGCCTACTCCTCCTATATTCGACACGGCTTCGATGTTTCCTTTATGGAAATAAAGGGCTCCTGATTCGGTGACAAGTCCACTGTCTTTAAGGGTCACCTTGACCATTTTAAGGGACATCCCTGCATTCTGTATATAAAACAGGTCTTCTGCAAGGGAAGCATCTTTGCTGCCTTTAAGGTGGGTATATTCAACAATTTCAACCGTGAAGCCGTCTTTTTTGATAGAATCGACGACTTTTATGTTGGAGTAGAATTTTTCATCCATCGGTAAACACCACAAACAATTTAATAATGTAGGTTGTTGACATACTAATATGATTTTATATGTTATATGATTATGGTCGATTAGCGTTTTGCCTGGTAAATAACCCAAAAACCGCTATTTGCCGGGTATGAGGGGTATTTTTCGGTTAATAAAATTAATTCTGGATGTTTTTCCTTTTGTCATCGGTTAACGAATTTTATGCACAACTTCGAATACAAT
>JBFHIK010000018.1:0-15321 GCA_041596555.1 Methanosarcina sp. | reverse complement strand
ATGCCAAAGAAGAAAGGAGAAAGAAGAACGGAAAAAGGAGAAAGGGAAAAATACCCCCCGAACAGAGAAATACTCCCCTTGATACCGGAAAACGTGTCTAATCCACTGTCATTAAGTGCCCCAGCCAGCCTGTCTGGAGGCATTTCACTCAATTAATCTTCTTAAGCGAAGCAAAAAAATTAAAAAATTGATTTGCCCATAATTAGTCCGCTTGAGCGAAGCGAAACGGACCGCGTACTCCCGAGGCGCAACTCGGGGTTTAGACCTGCTTTATGTTCATGTTGAGGGCAACTTCTGCGATATCGGCACTGTATTCCGAAACCCTCCGCAGGCTCTCGAGGATCATGCTGAGCTCGATGTTGCCAGAGCCTTCTCCGCTCTTGTTTTCAAGAGAAACTCCGAACTGGGAAACTTTTTTGGCTTCAACAACTATTTTGTTTATAGCCTGGAGGTCTTCTTCCTGCATTGAATCTATTGAGCTCTCAAAAACTTTTCGGGAAAGGTCAGCCATCTTGAAAATAGGGTCATCAGTACTGATTCCGGAGTCCATCTTAAGTACATTTGTAGCTATCTTAACCGCGTGATCTCCTACACGCTCTATGCTCTTGGTAATAAGCCTGTACCCAAGACATTCACGCGGATGCCTGATTCCTATTTTTTCAGAAAGCTCGATATCCTCAATTGAAGCTTTGAGCTGGCGGACGGCAAGAAGGTAGAAACGGTCCACATCATCATCCCTCTGGATGACATCCTCTGCGATCTCCACATTATGGTCCCGAAGGGCAGTCATGGAGTCCTCAAGCATGGAAAGGACAAGCCCATACATGTTTTTGATGACACGGCCGAGAGGAAGGTCGTTGTAATTCAGGAGGCACTGGAAAACAAGTTCATTTCGGGATTCTTCCACAAGTTCCAGGCCTATAAGTTTCTGGCGCACAGAGTCTTTTATAAACTTGCGGTCATAGGCGCTGAACCCTTTTTTGGTAGTTAACCTGATTACATCATAACCTACTAGATAATGTGAAATAAGGATTCTCAGATTGTTTTCCGCACTATCGGAGTGAAGGTAATCTATAGTTGCCTTAAGAGCAGAATGGTCTTTTGAAACCACACTGGAGGAAACCAGCAGGGTTTTGTTAGGCATTGGTGTAAGGGTAAGTGTGTCTCCGGCCTCAATCCCTATATCTCGGACCCATTTAATGGGAAGGGACACTATATAGGTAGAATTTCCGGTAAACTGGACTTTTCGTTTATCCTTGGTAATAAATAAGCCCCCTGAGGAGATACTAATGAATATTATAAAATCTATATAGACAACCGTGATATATAAAAGTATCCAGAAAGTCGAAGATAAAAATAAGAAATACTGTGATTTTGTCATCTAAGTATAGTATATAGGATTAAAGAGGAATCATAGAAAAACATAGAATTACTTCAGATATTACAGAGAATTTTTACATAAAATAGATTTTATAAAAAATGCATCATTTTATAAAGTCCCTTTACTGAGAACTGAAAAGCTGTTTCCAGAGGCAAGAAGATTATTTTCGTCATGCTGAGGGAATTTCTCTATAGTATTGAGCCTATTAGTACTGATATCATGTAGCTTGTTGTTTTTTGTACCTAGCGGCAGTCAGGCTGCAGTCCTTTGCGGCACAGGAAGATACTGTCATAGATCTCGTATTCGGTATTTTGAATATCAACCGATGATCAAAGACTGAATTAGAACTATAAGAGAAACAGAGCAAAAAGTCAATTATCCCTGAGCTAAAGACTCAGGGGTTTCCTGCTGAAGGTTTATGAAAAAACGCACATGAAATTCCCGAATTACAGGCACAAAAAATGAAAGCATCGGGATACTTTCATGCCAATATAAAATGAAATGCAATCCAGGTTATATGAGAATAAATAAAAAATAAAAGAAATAAAAAATAAAAGAAATAAAAAAATAAAAAAATAAAAAGATAAATAAGCCATTACTTCCATTTTATTTGAAAAGAATTCAGCATTTTAAACACAGGCATTTCCTGAGTATCAGAACAGAAATTACTCAAGGCACCTGGTTGTGGAAATTAAAAAAGCCTTAAAGCACTTTTGCAGGTATATCCCGTAACCCTCAATATTACAGTAGCTCAAAACCAGTGGTTTACGTAGAGTTTGTTCCCTCAACCCAGAACATACAAACATTTCAAGCTTATTGTTCATGGAAATGGGTAATCAGTAAAATTAAAACAAAGGAATTGGATCGATGAAACAATTCGATATAAATCTGGAATCGCTTATAAATAGCAGCCCTATAGTCATTTTTTTATGCAAATCAACAGGGAACTGGCCTGTGGAACTTATCACGGAAAATGTCTGGCAGTTCGGCTACGCGGTTGGAGACTTCATCTCCGGAAATATCCGGTATCTTGACATTGTCCATCCTGAGGATATTGAAAGGATAAAATCTGAGATTGCCAGATGCTCGGAAAAGGGATGCACTGAGCTGACACAGGAATACAGGATAGTGACAGCTTCGGGGGAAACGCGCTGGATTGAGGTAAAGGTTCTGGTCCGGAGAGATGAAGAGGGAAGTGTGAGCCATTACCAGGGCACTCTCTGCGATGTTACCCAGCGCAAAAAAGCCGAGGAGTCGATGCAAAAAGCGCTGAAAAAGAATAATGAATTGAAAAGTATCATCAACAGCAGCCCTGTATTCGTATTTTTATGTAAGCCAGAAGAGGGCTGGCCCGTTGAATTTGTCTCTGAAAATATCACTAAGCTGGAATACATCCCTGAAGATTTCACTTCCGGAAAAATAAAGTTTGAAGACCTGATACACCCTGAAGACCGTGAAAGAATCCGTGCCGAAGTAGCAAAGTATTCCAGAGAAGGGAATAAGGATTGTACCTAGGAGCACCGGGTCCTGACAAAGTCTGGAAAAGTGCGATACATAGACGACAGGACCCTCATCAAAAGGAACGAGAAAGGAGAAATTACCCATTACCAGGGAATTGTTCTGGACATCACTGAACGCAAGCTGGCTGAGGAGATGATCAAAGGACAGAATATGGTACTCGGGCAGCTGGCTTCAGGAGCTCCACTCGAAGAGGTGCTTCTCCTTCTGATTCAAAATATGGAAAAGATCAGACCAGGTTCTATATGCTCGGTAATGTTGCTTGACCGGGAGAAAAAGCATCTTTTTTACTGCGTTGCTCCCGAGCTTCCTGAATTTTACAGGCAGAAGACTGACGGAATCGAGATTGGTTTTGGAGCGGCTTCCTTCGGAACCGCAGCCTTCTTGAGAAAAAGGGTAACCGTAGATAATATAATGGAACACCCCTACTGGACTGAATACAGAGAGCTTGCAGCTGAAGCCGGATTGAAAACCTGCTGGTCAGAGCCTTTAGTCTCATCCTCCGGAGAAGTCCTTGGTGTTCTTTCCATGTACTACGGCAAGGTGCGCAGGCCAGAGAAAGAAGACCTGGATTTTATGAAAACAAATGCCCAGCTGGCAGCTATCACAGTAGAACATAAACTGGCAGAAGAAACCCTCTGGGAGTCCGAGCATAAGTTCAGGACCATTTTCAATAATATCAATGACCAGCTGTACATCCGCGAACCTGAAGGAAAAAGTTACATGGATGTAAACCAGGCGGTGGTAAACCGACTGGGATATGATAAAGAAGAGATCCTGAAAATGGAGGCTGAGGAGATAATTCCAGCCGAGTACTGGGACTCTGTCCGGGAAAATCTAATAAAAATCCAGAGCGAGGGGTCCAGAGTTTATAATGCGGGAGCTGTGTGTAAGAACGGTACAGTTGTCCCCCTTGAAGTCAGCGCCAGAATTATTGATTATGACGGCAAGAAAACGATCCTCTCGGTTGCCAGGGATATTACCGAGCGCAAAAAAGCCGAAGCTGCACAGAAACTTAACGAATCCCGGCTTGAAGCCCTTGTAAAACTTAACCGGATGACAGGGGCTTCCTTAAAAGAAATAACAGATTTTGCCCGCGAAGAAGCGGTAAGGCTTACAGACAGCAAACTCGGGTACCTCGCTTTTATGGACGCCTACGAGACTTCCCTGATTATGCATTCCTGGTCAAAGAGCGCAATGGAAGAATGTACAATCGAAGACAAGCCCTTTATCTACCCTATAAAAACAACAGGGCTCTGGGGAGAGGCAATCCGGCAGCGTAAGCCCATTATAACCAATGATTATCCAGCTCCGAGTTCCCTGAAAAAGGGATACCCAAAAGACCATGTGCACCTTACCCGCCATATGAACGTGCCAGTTTTTGACGGGGACAGGATAGTTGCAGTTGCAGGAGTTGGAAATAAGGATGAGCCCTATGATGAATCAGACTTACGCCAGGTGACCCTTCTCATGCAGGGCATGTGGCAGCTTATCCAGAGAAAACAGCTTGAGGACGCCCTTAAAACCTACTCGGAAGACCTGTCAAAAGTCAATGATGAACTCAGGTCCCTGAACCGGATAAAAGCGGAATTTATGGCTGAAAGCCTTCCCCAGATAAAAGTGGATTACAGCGACCTTATGGATTTTGAGACCCTGGAGACTATCGAAGACCAGCAGCAGAAAGCTATAGATGCCGTAATCAACAGTTCGGAGCGGTTGAAGCAGATGGTGGATTCCCTGCTTTACCTGAGCCTTGAACAGGCAGGAAAAATCGAGTACTCTTTTGCCGAAGTAGAGATAAAGAAGATACTTTCGGATGTTTACCTTAACCTGGTCCTCCTGATAGATGAAAAAGAACTGAAGGTCGAAAAGGAACTGCCTGCAAACCTGCCACCCATTCCTGGCGACAAGCAAAAATTGACAGACCTCTTCACAACCCTCATGGGCAATGCCATCAAGTTCACACCTCACGGAGGGACGCTGGAAGTAACAGCCATAGAGGAAGAAGAGAACATCCACATAACCGTAAAAGACGGGGGAACAGGCATCCATAAAAGGCTGATCCCTCACCTTTTCCACAGGATATACCAGGTTGACGATTCCATGACCCGCAGGTACCAGGGACTTGAATCAGGGTTCTATATCTGTAAAAACATTGTCAACGCCCATGAAGGGGAAATCTGGGTAGAAAGTGAGGAAGGTTCGGGAACTACGGTGCATGTCAGGCTTCCAAAAAAGAACGTTGAAACCGGAAATGTGAATTAAATATAGTCGAAGTTGAAAAATGTTCAAATAAAGTGGCTGGAGATTTACAATGAAACTGGAACTACTGGGTACTCTTTTCCTTTCGGACAAAAGGAAAGACCTTCTTTTGCTGCTGATGGAGGAACCCCGAAACATTGACGATATAAAAAACATACTCAATGTGACTTCAAGTGCGATCATGACCCAGGTCAAGATCCTCATCAGCCAGGGGCTTATCATTCATGAGGATGACCTTTACAAACTTTCTGATATCGGGAGGGTAGTTGTTAAGAAAATGAGGCCTCTTCTGAACACCCTGAACGTGTTTTCAGAGCATATGGACTACTGGGAAAACCACAATATCAGTGCAATCCCTGTCCCCCTTCTGGACCGAATAGATGACCTCGGGCATTGTGAATTTGTCGAGCCCGACCTTGACAGGATGTATGAAATCCCCCAGAAAATCGAAGAAAAGCTGACCAGTTCAACCCATGTTATGGAAGTTTCATCTTATTTTAATCCTGCTTACCCGTCAACCTATGTAGAACTCGTGAAAAAAGGAACAGACGTATCTCTGATAATCACAAAACCGGTATTTGAAAGGCTGAAAAGGGAATACAGCACATCCCTCAAGGAATATCTGGATAGAGACAATGCAAAAATCTTCGTCTGCGACTGCGCTGTAAAAGTAGCCTCAAGTGTAGTAACAGACCATTTTCTGGCGCTCTCCCTCTTCTATAGAAACGGGATATACCACAACCACGCAATGATGAGTCTGGAAAAAACCGCCCTGAAATGGGGAGAAGACCTCTTTTTGCATTACATGAAAAATTCAAAGGAAATAAAAGAAATCGAATGCGAGAAAACCTGAGAGCTTCATCAGGAAATTAAACTCTACAGAGCATGAGATACAATACTCAATAAGGAAAATACAACATTCCAGAATATGATGTATGTGGATCGAGACCCATAATCTCCAGCCTCTCCTTTTTCGATCCACTTAACCATCTGCAAATTCCAGTCAATAAGCTCACTAAAAAATCCACCCGATCCATTCAATAAATCCACACATTAAATTATTCTGATTTGCCGGAAATTCAAGGTTCTTGTTATTATTCGGGATTCCTGGCCGTTCTTATTCCCTGTATCAATGACTTTTTGAGTTATGGACCATTAATGAACATATTTATTTTCGCCAGGAGAATCTTCTTATTCATCCAACCCGCTAAATCCAAAATGAGAATCATGTGGCGTTAACAATACCCTTATCACCTGCTTTTCTCCCAGGCATTTTTGCCCAATCAGGCGGATTAACCTCCTATACCTCCATCAGATCAAAGGCTTTGATCAGATGAAAGCCCCTGACCAAATGAGAGTCCCACACGAGATCATGAAGGTTAACAAAATCAGGTAATACTACCGAATCAGGGGAATTTATAAAATCAGGAGAATTAGTAGAATTAAGCATCAAGAGAGATGTTAACTGCGTTAATCAAATCTCTGCGTTTAGGTTATATGTTTTGCAGTAAATGTATCAATAGAAGTTAACAGTCATACAAAGGCTTACCGAGCAATGAGCCTTAATTGAGCTACTTACTGTTAGCCAGGGAATACCTGAAAAAAAATGGAGGAAGTTTTTTTATGGCAGCAGATATCTTAAACCAACTAGCGGAAGCTGTCGTCGACGGAGACGACGACCTTGCAGAAGAACTTGCACAGAAATCACTGGCAGACGGCGTTGACCCTTACGACGCAATCGTCAATGGGCTGGCAAGAGGAATGGCAATTGTCAGCGACCAGTACGAAAAAGGAGAAGCCTTCGTACCCAACCTGCTCCTTGCCTCTGGCGCAATGTATGCAGGCATGGACATCCTTACCCCCCACATGAAGGCAGCAGAATCCGGCCTGCAGGCAGTGGGCGTAATAGGAACCATTGAGGGTGACGTGCACGACATCGGAAAGAACCTCGTCAAGACGATGCTCAGTGCCGGCGGGTTCAAAATGATCGACCTGGGAGCAGATGTCCCGATCGAGAAGTTTATCGAAACCGCAAAAGAGAACAAAGCTGACCTGATTTCCATGAGCGCCCTGATGACCACAACCATGACCAACATGGAAAAGGTCATTGAAATCCTTCAGGAAGAGGGAATTCGCGACTCTCTGATTGTAATGGTAGGAGGTGCCCCAGTCTCTGAAGAGTATGCCGCAGGAATCGGGGCAGACTCAACCCACCCTGATGCAATGCACGCAAACGCCTGGGCTTCCGAAGCCGTAAAAGAACTTGAACCCAAAGAAGCAAGGTGGAGCGAAGTGAAGGTCAACCTTGGGAAGATCAAATACAGGGAAATCCTCGCAAAGAAGGTAGTCTCCGAAAAGGTTGACATCGGGCTTGAAACTGCAAACAAGATCAAGGAAGAATTCGAAAGCATTGGCGTGAAGAGCAAGGAGGAAATGACCCATATCGACAGGACCGTTTCCGCGATGTCCGACAAGAAGGTCGACCGCCTGCCTGTCTACCCACTTGCCTGTGGTGTGCTCAGGAAGTTTGCCGGGGTCAACTACAGGGACTATGCCACAAAAGCAGAACCTTTCACCCAGAGCGCTTTCCTTGGCTGTAAATATCTGGACCTCGATATGTTCGTGGGCCTCGCCGACCTTTCAGCCACATCCGCTGACTTCGGCTGTAAGATCAAATATCCAGAAGACGACACCCCGTCCTCCGAAGGGCACATTAAAGACTATGAGAAAATTGAGGTTCCCGAACTTAAAAAAGGAACCCGCGGTTATGAACTGGTCATGGCCTCAAAGATGGCAAAGGAAAAACTCAACAAGGAACTCAACACTCCCTTCGTTGGTTTCCACGAGGGCCCACTCCTTACCCTTACCCAGCTTATGGGTGCAGACCGCGTCCTCATGGACATGAAGACCCAGCCTGATGTTGTCCTTGAAGCAGTCCAGAAGTGTACCGACTACATCTGCCAGCTCTCAGAGCTCTTCTTCAGCGAAGGAGCCTGTGATGCTCTCTGTGTAGACAACCTCTGGTCAAATAATGTTATCATGAGTGAACAGGACTACTGGAAGTTCGACGGCAAGTTCGTCTTCGACCAGCATATACCGATTTTCAAGCAGTACAACCAGCCATACGTAATCCACAACTGTGCTGATGCCGTGCACTTCGAGACCCAGATCAGGAAGTTCGGAACCTCCCTGTACAGCTACGCCTACTATGAGAAATCCAAGGAAAAGGGGTCCAAGAACTATGCAGACCTCATCCCCAAGTATGGAGACATCTGCTGTATGATGGGAGAAGTAAACCCTGTTGAGTTCATGGATGGATCGGCAGCCGGCGTGCAGAAAGTCAAGGACGACACAAGGAACCTGCTCCAAAACGTGATGCCTGTGCTCAAGGAGAACGGTTACCAGTCCAAGTATATTCTATCCACTGGATGTGAAGTCCCACCAGGAGGACCACTGTCCACTGTCCAGGCAATGGTGAACACCGTAAAGGAACTTGGTCCGGACCTCCAGAAAAATATAATGGGGTAAACTCTCCTTAATGGAGTAAACTCTCCTTAATGGGGTGAGATTGTCTCTCCCCATTTTTCGTTAAAGCCTGAAGAAAATCACATTTAATAGCCCAAAAGCAATAACTAAAAAGCCAGAAAATCTCCATAAGAATTCAGAAATAAAAAACAGAAAAACCTCAAGAATCAAGAAAATAAACAGAAAAAACAGATTTTAACCTCCAAACAGATTTTAACCTCCAAACAGATTTTAACCTCCGTAAAGAAGTGAGAATAAGCTTCTGATTTCCACGCTTTTAAAATAACACCGTGTTTCCCGTATAATCGAGAGCACCATGGTGAAAAAACTCCAATTAAGCAAGCTCTGAAGAAATGCGAAGGGTGGAGATTCTTCACCTTTCTCCTGATCAGGGGACGCCGGAAAATGTAAGCCGTGTTATCTTTTTTTAAAAAACGGTTTGATGCCTTAGAAGAATCGGATTTAACCAATTTATAGGCTAAAAAGATGAGAGAAGTATCCGGGCTATGGGAAATAATTGGGACCCGGAGAAAGGGAGAAAATGGGCCATAGAAATTGCAGAGGAGGAATTTAATGTATCTGGGACTGGGCATTGATACTGGTGGGACATATACCGATGCCGCTATTATGGATATGTCAAATGGAACCGTGATCGAGTCGAATAAAGCGCTTACAACTTATCCTGACCTTATAAGGGGAATAAAGAATTCAATTGAAGGACTGACCCAGGATTGCCTGAAAAGGATAAAATTCGTTTCTGTGTCTACAACCCTTGCTACCAATACTACTCTTGAGGGCAAAGGCTATCCTGCGGGGCTAATCCTTATAGGGCACACTATCCCGAAAAAACTTGCCAGCCGTTATGTAATATCAATAGGAGGCGGGCACGATTCCGATGGAAACGAAATTGCCCCTCTTGAAGACCTGGAAACCGTAAAAGAATTTGTCAGGCAGGCAAAGAATAAAGTAGCTGCTTTTGCAGTTTCCGGCTATTTTGGAGTCAGGAATCCGGAACATGAACTCAGGGTCAAGGAAGCAATTCAGGAAATAACTGACATGCCTGTTGTTTGCGGACACGAACTTTCCATGAGCCTTGGAGCTTACGAAAGGGCTGTAACAGCTCTCCTTAACGCCGAGCTGATCCCGGTAAGCAAGCAGTTCATCGAATCCATCCAGGCAGTAATTGAAGAAAAAGAGATTCAAGCAACCCTGATGATGATGAAATGCGACGGGTCCCTGGTCCGCATAGAAGAAGCCCTGCAAAAGCCTGTAGAATCAATCTTCTCCGGACCCGCTGCAAGCCTTGTGGGAGCAGCCCACCTTACAGGCCTGCACACCTGCGTGACAATGGATGTGGGAGGCACAAGCACGGATATAGCCATGATTTCCGGGGGCATTCCCGAGATCAGCGACACGGGAGCAAAAGTAGGGGGCTGGAAAACAATGGTAAAAGCGATCAGGATGGACACCTCAGCCCTTGGGGGAGACAGCCTGGTCTGGATTAAAAGAAAAACCTACCTGGGGCCCGCAAGAGTGATCCCTCTCTGCCTGGCAGCTTCAGAGTTTCCGGATATTCTGGAGAAACTCGAAAAAAGCGATGTTCCAGGCGAACGCATTATGGATGAGATAATACAGCCAACGTCGTTTTTCATAAGGACTGGAGTGAATTCCCCTGAGCTTCTTAGCGGGGAACTTGAAGAAGATGAGAGGGCAATAATCGAACACCTCGGGACAGAGCCTCTTTCGGTATTCGAGATCTCGGAAAGGACTGGAAAACACCCTCTTATGTTTGCAGGGACCCTGAAAAACCTCATCCGAAAGAGACATGTAACCCAGATAGGGTTTACACCAACTGATGCCCTGCATGTGCTTGGAGAATATGTAAGATGGGACGGGAGAGCTTCCTTCATAGGCGCGAAACTCCTTGGAAAGGCTATCAAAAAAGGAGCAGAGGAGTTTTCAGCCCAGGTTAAAGCAGAAGTTGTAAGAAAACTTACTCTAGAATTGATTTCATTCTTTGCAGAAGACCTGAAAAAAGAGGATATTGAAAAGATGATAGGAAAGGAAGCTTTCCTGAAATTCCATATAAAGGTCCCTGTAGTCCTGGTAGGTGCTCCTGTAAGAGCCTATCTAAAAGAACTGAATGAGGCTGTGGATGCAGACATAAGGATTCCTGTATTCCACGATGTGGGAAATGCCGTGGGCGCCCTTGTAGGAAAAGTCGTCCACAGGACAGAGATCCTTATCCGCCCTTCGGCAGCAGGAAAAGCAGAATATTCCGTATTCTCCAGGCTTGGAAAGGAGATCTTTGAGGACTACGGGGAAGCCCTTGAATATGGGCTTAAGCTCAGCCAGAGGTTGATTTCGGAGTACATGGACGGGTACGGCCTGGAGATGGACAACGTGGCTTTCGACCTTCGACAGAATGACGTGGGAAGCAGGGGAAAAGCTCCGCTGGAAACCCGCCTGGTCGGAGTCGGGGTAGGAACAACCGGAAAGCTGGCATAAGAGAGAATGACGGCATATAAAAACGGCAGGCACCAGCAGGTCATAAACAGCAGAAACAAAACAGCAGGAACAGCAGCAAATGAGGAGAGGATATGGCAAGCGAACTAAAAACACAGGGCAGCATGAGCCCGGAAAGCCAGGACGGAATGGCAAAACTGGCACGGACGATTAGGGACAAGATCCTTATCGACGAGCCGGTAAAGGAAGAAGGGCTTATCGACCAGCTTGAAAGGGCAGCCATAGAGATTGACGAGCTGCTGGGCTCATCCCTTGGGCCTAAAGGGATGAACAAGATAATAGTAAACCCTGTAGGGGATATTTTCGTTACGAGCGACGGGAAAGTCATCTTAAAGGAAATGGATGTGCTTCACCCGATTGTAACTTCCCTTAAAAAGCTCGCAGAATCCATGGACAAAGCCTGCGGAGATGGCACAAAGACAGCGGTCATTTTTGCAAGCAACCTTATCAAAAATGCTGTCAGGCTTATCAGGGCAGGAGTGCACCCGACGATCATCATAGAAGGTTACGAACTTGCCATGCAAAAAACGTATGAGATGCTCCAGTACAGCATAAAGCAGGCAGCAGAAGAGGACGTACGCACGACTATAATGTGCTCGGCAACAGGAAAAGGGATTGAAAGGCAGCAGGCTCAGGCTGTTACGGATATTGTCCTTCAGGTTATAAAGCACCTGAGTGAAAAACAGGCAGGAAGGCTTGACCTGAACAGGAACGTCAAAATCCTCAAAAAGAAAGGCGGATCGGAAATCGTTGCAATAGAAGGCCTGATTCTTGATGAAAACCCGGCAAGAGTTGATATGCCAGCTGAATTCGAAAGCCCTGCGGTCCTGATTACGAATTATGACCTCAAGATAAAAAGTGGATACCTGAACCCCCAGCACAACCTCAAAATGGATTCTGTACAGACAGCGTTCCTTTTTGAGGAAAGAAAGAGGGAGATCTGCGGGGAAATTGCCAGGAAGATAATTGATTCGGGGGCAAACGTACTCTTTTCCGAAGGGGATATAGATCCATATATAGAGACCCTGCTCAGGGATAACAATATACTGGCTTTCAAGAAGCTGAAGATGAAAGACCTTGAGAAGCTTGCGGAAGCGACAGGCACGACCCTGATGAGCCAGAAGGACGAGATTCACCCCTGCGACCTCGGAAAAGCAGACAGTATAATACTTGAAAAGAAAAACGGGGAAAATTTTGTTTTCATCACCGTGAAAGAGAAAGCAATAGCCACCATCCTGATCTGGGAACCTGTAAAGTACGGACTTGACAAGGTGGAAGAAGCTGTTGATGATGCCCTCAATAATGCGGCGTTCCTCCTAAAGAACAAAGGGATAGTAAACGGGGGAGGGGCAATAGAGTTTGAACTGGCACACATGGTCAGGCTGTTTGCAGCAACGCAGACTGGAAAGAAGCAGCTGGCAGTCCAGGCGTATGCAGAAGCCCTCGAAAAAATCCCCACGATTCTTGCCAGAAATATGGGGATGAATGCAATTGATGCAATGGCGCAGATGAGGAATTCATATTCAAGGGGGATAGAGGCGAGGATAGACCTCTCACGAAAGGTAACGGATAAAGGGCCCAGAGTATACGATTCGGCAACTGTCAAAAAGCTGGCGATAATCGCAGGCACGGACACTGCAAGAAACGTACTCAGAATAGATGAAATAGTCCCGAAGAGATGAGATCACGCTGATGATAATGCCCACAAGTTTCCGTGGCATTGACCAGGGGCCGTGGAATTGTTATCATTTCCCCAAAACGTGAGTTAGCCCTGCAATACTTTACCGGGGGGATACATAATTCTCATTTTATATGCCTCCCAAAAAAAGTATGTAGCCAGAAAAACCCTCTAAAAGGAACGTAAAAGGGAAGCTCAGTGATCTACTGTTATAATCTTTTTTGTTATCAGAGGCAAAAACTCCTTAGAAGGCGATGAAGAATATAGCCCATAAAAATCGAAGTGATCTGAAAAAATGTACATCTGCAAAAAACAGATCCCATGCAAAATTAAAGCCCTTTGTAAAACCAGAGACCTTCTCGAGAAGACTCGAATTATGTTATATAGAGTTAGTCCCAACGTTGTGTAAATTACCGGAACCCGGATAATTAGCATAATTGTTGTTGCCGTGGAATCCTGCCGATCCCGGAAATTTCAAAAAATAGGAATCCGTCTGCATTCGGAACTGTCCTGTCCATGGCCGGTTCTTAATATTGGAGATATAAAAAGGAATTTACTGTGTGAGGAATTAATTCAAATAGTGATTCCGGGAATGAGGCTGGAAGTTGATATTATGAGTGGACTTGTAGATTTGATTTTTTTTTCTGAAAGAAGGAAGGAAATTCTGATCCTGTTGACAGAAGGACCAAAAAGTGCCGATGAAATAAAAAACAGCCTTAATGGCGATACATTTTCAATAATGCCGCAGCTAAAAAAGTTGAAAGATATGGATGTTATTGTCCAGGAAAGAGACATCTATAAACTCTCGGACATCGGGAAAATAATTGGGGAAAAAATACTGCCTTTGACGGAGCTCCTTCAGGTTTTTGAGGGAAATGACCATTACTGGTCAAAGCATGACAGAAGGCCTATCCCCGAGTTTCTGATGAATAAACTGCACATGCTTGGAAAATGTAAACTGGATGAACCTGACCTGGATCACCTTTTCGAATTCCCGGAGGATCTGAAAGAAATGGTATTCAGTTCCGAGAGACTCAGAAGCTTTTACTCATTCTTTTGCCCCGAATGCCCTGCAATTCAGGCAACCTGTGCAAACAATGGAGCAAAAGTGGACCTTATTCTGGATGAAAAGGTCTACAACCGACTAAAGAACGACTTTAAGGACACATACGGATCACTGATTGAAAACAATGTTTCACTCTACATTTATAGGGGAAAAATAAAACCTTCGTCCTTCATAATTTCAGATGAATTCATGATGCTGAAACTCTTTGGAAAGGAAGGACAGTTTGACCACAGAAAAATCATGAGTTTCAATAAAAGTGCCATTGAATGGGGAAACGAACTTGCTGATTACTACATCGGACTTTCTGAAAAAGTAAATTAAGCAAAAAAGGCGGTGCAAATCTCCACTTCCAGAATCTGATTATTTGTGCCTCCGCCAACCATTCCAAATACATAGTTTTTACTTAAGTTTGGATGACTTTTTTATATTAATGATAAAATATTGAAAAGTAAGTACATCTGCCTACTATGCCCATATTCACCTACTATGCCCATATTCGCTTACTATGCCCATATTCACCTACTATGCCCATATTCGCTTACTATGCCCATATTCACCTACTATGCCCATATTCACCTACTATGCCCATATTCACCTACTATGCCCATATTCGAGAACCACGACCCTATTTGCGGTTCACAGTAACTGACCCCCATACCCTAAAAACAATACCCTCGAATATTTCGAGGTATAATTATTTTTGAAGGCATCTATTTTTTTGAAGCCGCTTATTCAGCGAAAAAAGCTTTTCTCATCCCCTCCCCGAAAGTTCTCATTTACTAATTTTTGGTTTCCCCAAAATGCTCTGATCAAACAATTTTCCTGCTTTCCCTAAAAGCCCCTTTTAAAAATTGTTCTGTCCATCCTGAAAAGGCTCCTTTGCCAGAGAGTAAAGTATCCTGAAAAAGACACACATGAAATCTTAAACATGCCCGCAAAACAGGAAAAACCAAAAAATAAGAGCACGACAAAATATTTGCAGATAATACAAAAACAGTATCGGCTATGCTATATAATATTGAATAGCAATACCAGAATGTAAAACAACCATAGCAGAAAGGTGACCATCGGAAGCCGAAAAAGGGGCTATTTTCAGGCTTGGTGATGAAATATCATCAGGTTGGAGAAATAGCTGCTGGATATGCATCAGGTACTGATAGGCATCAGAAGATCTATGGAAAAATAAAGGACAGGGGAACCTTAGAAAACCCTGCCCAGAGCAGAAAAACAGGATACCAGGATCTGGTACATCTAATCCTGAAAAATGGAGGTTTAAATATGGCAAAAGAAGAAATTCTTAACGGCTTAACAGATGCTGTCGTCGAAGGAGACGATGACCTTGCAGAAGAATTCGCACAAAAGGCT
>JBFHIK010000017.1:0-15659 GCA_041596555.1 Methanosarcina sp. | reverse complement strand
TGATTCCCTATAACGTATTTCTTCCTTATTAGAGTTTTTAGCCTTTTACGTGGGACTTTTAATCCTGGCAGAGTTTTTTCTGATGAAACCAGCGGAAAATCTCCCGGTTAAAGGGAGTTTAAAGGCACTTTTACCCTGCAACGTACGTTTCCAGACATAAGCCGGATTCACGCACACCAGTAAACTTTTTAACAGAGTCTAAAGGTTTATTCCAATGTTAACTATATCCGTTAATAAAGTGTATTTACTCAGTTATAATGCTTGTGAGAGCCCGGGGCTTTTCCGGCGCTTAAAGCCAGATTCAGGACATCTTAAGTGAAATTTTTACCATGTGGTCTTCTACGTCCGAAACTCCGGGTCGCCTCCACTCCAGACCCTCACACCACTCCTGCATAAAATGTTATGAGTCTCGGCAAAGCTGCTTTTCTGTTAATCAGTTCTGCCAATCAGTATTATACATTGTTACATTAATACTCATTCATTGTAGTATATATTTAATAGCTTATTTTAGTTCTTCAGCCCGAATTCCAGTTTTTCAGAAGCTTAACTCAGGCTTCAGGAGCTTAGTTTATCTTTCCGGGGACCCTTTCCAGAATCCTTTTTTTATGTATTCTCCGGAAGTCTCTACTTCGGGCTAAACTCTGGAACCTATCTTATGTCAAATTTTTGGTTCAACTTCAGATTCAAAGAGCCTGTCGTCCTGTAGAAACTTTTCCGTAGCTCTTTTAACAGTACCTGAAGCTCCCAGCACATGAAGAGTTGCCCTTTTCCCGTTAATCCGGGTCAGAGCAGCCAGGGAAGCTCTCGTTTCCTTTACTCTGGTATGGGAGCACTGGAGAATTCCTTTTCCGTCTTCAAATCCCAGCACCTTAATATCGCAGTCGCTGGTTGTAACATCTCCGAGTAGCGATGCAGCAGAGGAAATAACTTCCCTTACAATATCGTTTCTGCTTGCAGACTCTTCTGAGATCAGCTCAAAAGCAAGATAGCGCTTTTTAGCACGGAGTGAAGGAAGCAGGCGTCTCAAAAGAGATCCTCTCCCTCAAGAACTTCAATACCTTCCCTTACATATCCAGGACCAGGGCGGTTCTTTCTGAAAATTCTTTCCGGAACAGTGCTTATGGCATCAAGAGCCTCATCTTCTTCAAGCCCGCAGATCTCAGCAAGGGCAAGAGTTTCCATTGGAGAGCGCAGGTCAAAGCAGGATATGGCATCACTGCAAAGTACAAGGGGTACCTCGTATTTTCTGGTAAGCTCAAGGTTTGCCTTAAGGTCGGACAGCAAGCGGATGCGCCTTGAACCCCGGGAATGAAGAAAAGGTCTAAGGGTGATACCTATTGCAACTCCATTTTCTGCAGCTGCTTTTGCCAGCACCTGGTTTAACCCGCTGCTCCTGTCAAAAGCCGGGTGGTTCAGGATGTCTACCCTGTGGTTTTCGAGTGCAGCCCTGTTGACTGCTTCGGACCCTCCATGCACAATCAGGACATCCATTGAACTCCTGAATTTTCCGATTAAACTGTGCAATTTAGAGGGGTTTTCTTCCACAAGCTCAATTCCCCTGAAGACCTCAAAACCCTCTGTAAAAGGCATTACTGGCTTCTTATCCGGGAGTTTATCGGAATGGTTAGCAACTGCAATCCCGCTGTACCCGAAATGCCGGGCAAGGGAAACCAGTTCCGGGACAGTATGGTCCCCATCCGGAGCTGCATGAACGCAAAAATCATAAAACTTCGGTTTACCCAAACAACTCCTCCACTATGGCTCCGGCTTTTTCCCTGTTTTTCGGATAGGTCTCAATCTTGACCTTTGCAATAATCGCGTCAGAAGAGTTAGTCAGTTTTACCTGCTGCAGGTACGCAGCCTGCTTGTCAAAGCGGAGGTGAAAAACCGTGTCATCGTCCAGCCTCTCAGGCATTTCTTCCCTGAGTATTCCCGCATCTTCTTCCGAAAAGTTTCCCCGGACAAAACGGGCAAAATTCAGGCATTCTGCCTTCCTTTTAAGCTGTACACTAAGGATAGTAATTGGATTTCCATGGTGCCCTTCGGCCTGAAGCTCTTCTATGAGCTTATTTCCTTCCTTTACGCCGGCACCGGATAAAAAAAAGTCCAGAGCCTCTCGGACTCTGGATACGTCTTCGGTTGCGTGGGCGATCACACGCATTGTTATGTGATGAATCACTTGCCTCGACTCTGATGTGCACGGATGCTCGGCCTGGTCTTTTCAGTTCCCTTGCCGCGTGTAGTCATGCCTCTGCCCTTCCTGCCGGCACTTGTTTTGCCTCTGGTAGCTCTGCCCCTGATGGAAGAGTCACAGACCCAGTTAAGGTTCTTGTCGCTCTTTATTACAGGGTGGTGCGGGTCTACAAGGATGACTTCAAACCACTTGTGCTTTCCATCTTCCCCTACCCAGTAGGAGTTCAGGACTTCAAGGTTCGGGTATTTGCGGTCTGCACGGGCTTCGGCGATCCTCTGGATGCTTATTCCGCCTGTGATCTTATTCGTCCCCATTTTCTGGGTCCTTCTTCCTCGTTTTGGTCTTGATTTACCAAGCCCTCCACGGCGCACATTAACTCTAACAACGACAATTCCCTGCTTGGCTTTGTATCCAAGGGAACGTGCCCTGTCAATCCTGGTTGGTCTTTCGATTCTGGTCACGGAACCCTGCTTTCTCCAGACCTGGAGGCGCTCCCAGCGGAGATCGTTCACGTAAGTCTCATCAGGGTTTTTCCATGCATCACGTATATATCCGTAAAAAGATTTTGACAATTTAAACACCAAGTTTCACTTATGTTTCATGGTTCAGCCCTGCCTGCAGGACCACATTCCAACGGGATCTAATCCCGAAAATGAAACATGCGATACAACTGAATCATCTGATTTAAAGCTTTGCCCCTTCAAAAACCCTTTAAAAGCAAAGAATCCGCAAAAAAGAGACACCGAGGTGCGGGTAAAGCTCAGGAAAATTCCCGGAAAAGAGCCGATTAAATATCAAGATGTTGCCGGAGAAAGGGGAAAATAATATCTCTTGATGGAAGTTCTGGTAATCCGAATAACATATTAATCCGAATAACATATTAATCCGAAAATAATTGCCCAAATATTTTTATATTGTAAACGCGGTTTACAATCCGGGTTACTATGAGGCTTCACTGGATTGACGCATTAAAAGGGATTGGAATTATACTTGTAGTGTTTGCGCATCATAGCTTGCCGGTAGCACTTGACACTTACATCTTTTCGTTTCACATGCCGCTCTTCTTTTTCATTTCCGGCTTTCTGTTTGACTTTGGGAAATATACAGAATCGGCTGCAGGTTTTGTAAAGGGAAGATTCAGGTCTCTTATCTTACCTTACTTTTCTTTTGCAGTGTTCACCTGTCTGTTTTACTTTTTACTGGACGCGGCATTCCAGCCAGGAGTTATAAATATTGAATTTTTCGAAACCAGTGCTCTTTATGGCATTTATTCCATCGTGTATGCCCTTGGTCCTCTGATCTCTTATAATCCTCCGCTCTGGTTCCTGAGCTGCCTGTTCGTAACTGAGCTTCTCTTTTATGGATTTGCGAAGAAGTCTTACGGGGAACCGCAAAAGCTTGTACTCTGGCTTACTGCAGCTGGAGTGATCGGGTACCTTTATTCCGTATATGTGCCTTTCAGGCTGCTCTGGAACGCGGATGTGGCTCTCTCTGCCGTTGTCTTTTACGGAGCCGGAAATTTATTTCGAAAATTCACAGAGCCGAAAAAAGAGTCTGGATCTGGCTCGGATCTGAATTCCGGTTCAAGTCTTAGTTCAAATATAAATTTGGGTTCGAGCCTTAATTCAGGTTCGAGTCTTAGTTCAGGTTCGAGTCTTAGTTCAGGTTCGAGTATGAATTTGGGTTCGAGGTTCAGGGAAGGTTTCGTCCGGGTTGAGAAATTTTTCCCTGGAGTCTTTATTCTTCTAAACCTGCTATATCTCGGATACCTCCTGGAGTTTCCTACAACAGATAAGGTCAACATGAACGTGCTGAAATACGGGGGTTTCTTCTCGTATTATCTCCTTGCTTTCTCAGGGATCTTTGCCTTTGTTTATCTTTTCAAAAAAGCAGGGAGTTCAAAAATACTGGAATATTACGGAAGAAACAGCCTGATCGTGCTTGCACTCCATTTCCCTCTAAAGGATGTCCTGATAAAACTGGCAGTTCTGGGAGGAGTCGATTATGAGCTTTATCATTACAACGCAGTTTTTGCTCTGAGTTTAACTGTGCTGAATCTTATTTGTCTGATACCTTTGATCTTCCTTATCAATAGCTACTTCCCCTTCCTGATAGGAAAAAAGGTTCTTCCGCAAAGTTTGAGGGCTTTAAATCTCATCTCAAGAAGCTTGTAAATTAATGGAGCTGACCTGTCGATTCTAATAATTATTAAATATCTTCAGCCAAAAACTTTAAAATCTTAATGACCTCCGGAGAATATTAATATTTTTAAATTAATACAGAGTTGGAGGAATCTGGTTGTGGCTTTCAAACGGTTCTGTTGAACCTCTAAGAAAAGCAAATATTAATCCTGCGGTCTTGAAAACGGTCATTCTTTTGCTGGTCCTTCTCTGTATGGTATCCTCAGCCAGTGCAAGAGACTACGCGCTGGAAGGAGCTGCGACGAATATAACTATTGATCCCAACGGCTTAGTCCATGTTGAGGAATCGATTTCCTATACATTTGAAGGAAATTATAACGAAGTTTTTAGAATACTCAAGGTGTCCCCTGGAGAATCTATCCAGAACATTCAGGGATATTGTTCAGACGAAGCATGTACCTTCAGAGTTGAACCGACTTCTGACGGATACGAGTTAATAGGCGGACTTCCGACCCCCACTCCGGAAAAAGTTACTTTTTTCATTTCCTATGATCATTATGGAGCAGTCAAAGTCCACAGCGATGTTTCCGAATTCCATTACAAGCTATGGGGGGAAGAATGGGAGAAACCTCTGGGAAGCTTGAAAGGAAGCATTACGCTCCCTGTAGAAAAAGAAAGTGAGATCCAGTACTGGATTCATCCGACTGGCTATACTCAGGAAGTGAAGGTGGAACAGAACATCCTCAGTATAAAGACAGACGAAATTCCTTCTTATCAATGGTATGAAATCAGGGCTGTTTTTCCAAGAATTGAATCTCCCAATGCCAGCCTGGTCCAGGTAGACAATTTAGAGGGCCTTAAAGAAATAAAATCCATTGAAAATGAATATGAAATAAAAGGCTCGATCTTAAAGGGCCTTTCCAGCCTGACAATTCTCTTTGCTTTCCTTGTCCTGGCATTCCCGTTCCTCATTTATTTCAGGTACGGGAGAGAACCAAAAATAGATTATGAGGCAATATATGAAAGAGAGCCGCCTACCGATTCCAGGCCTGCTGTTGTCAATGCCATAATGCAGGGGAAGATCGGCATTCCTACAATGGATGGGTTTACTGCTACGGTTATGAACCTTGCTAACCTTGGTTATATTTCTCTTCATACTGTAATATCAGAAGAAAGCAGGGCATTCGGCCTGTTCAAATCCGATTCCGAAGACATTTTAATTGAACTTGTCAGCTCTGACTCATATGAAACAGCTAACGGAAACCTCCCAAAACTGGAAAATTTTGAAAAAGATGTGTTCAATTTATTGAAAAAACATGCTTCTGAAAATAAGGTTTCATGGGATAAACTGAAAAAAGAGCTTGGAAAAGGAACTGATTTCTATCAATTTATGCTTGCCTGGAATAAAAAAGTTGAAAGGCATATTGTAATTGAGAAACTCTTCCGGTCCACAGGGAACACATATGTGGGCATTTTCGGTGTGGCAACTATAATAGCGGCAGTTGTTTCTTTTATTGCAATCTCTAAATATTTCCCTTCAAATTCATTTCCCCAGGCGTCAAATCTGAATATACTTGTGGTTTTAATTGGAGTTTTCGGGTTAGTTATGATCATTTTCTCCGGGGCGTTTGAAAAGGTACTGGGACGCTGGACCCCTGAAGGAAGGCTCTATTATAAACGCTGGAATAACTTTAAAAAATATCTCACGGATTTTTCTGCCCTCAAGGAGCATCCTCCGGAATCAATAAAACTCTGGGACTCTTATCTGGTCTATGCAACCGCTCTGGGAGTAGCAGAAGAAGTTCTTAAAAATATGTCTTTAGTCGTTCCTGATGAACAGCTCAAATACAGTCACTTTTACTATGTACACCACAGTTACGCTCAGTTCGGTGCCGGTTTTGGGAGAGCTTATTCGGCATCCGCTCCATCTTCAAGCGGGAGCGGCGGGGGTGTAGGCGATGTGGGTGGCGGCTCAGGTGGAGGTGGCGGGGGTGCCAGATAATGCCGAGTAATTTCGGGTAATTTCGGGTAATTTCGGGTAATTTCGGGTAATTTCGGATAATTTCGGGTAATTTCGGATAATTTCGGGTAATTTCGGATAATTTCGGGTAATACCAGGTTAAGTATTTTTGATATATGGATGGTGATCTATAATGGTAGTAGAAATTATACTGGTAGTAGAAATTCTGGTAATAGCAGTAATAATTCTGGGTTTGTTCTTTGTTGTAATTTACAATGACCTTATAAAGCAAAGAAATCGGGTAGAAAATTCCTGGGCCCAGATAGAAGTCCAGTTGAAAAGGCGCTATGACCTTATCCCCAATCTGATCGAAACCGTTAAAGGGTATGCAAAACACGAAAAAACTCTTTTCGAAAACATTACAAAAGCCAGGGCTGCAGTAATGTCTGCAAATAATGTAAATGAAACGGCAGAAGCATCCAATTACCTGTCCTCCACTTTGAAATCCCTTTTCGCAGTTGCAGAAAACTATCCTGACCTGAAAGCCAACCAGAACTTTATACAGCTCCAGAAAGACCTCCTGGAGACCGAGAACAAAATTGCCTATGCAAGACAATTTTATAATGATACTGTTATGAAATACAACATCAGCATTCAGACAATCCCTAAAAATATTGTTGCATCTCTCCTGGGATTCAAGAAAAAAGATCTATTTGAAACCCTGCAAGCCGAAAGAGAAGTCCCAAAGGTTGAGTTCTAAGACAGTACACTGGTTCAGTTTAAAGACAGTACACTGGTTCAGTTTACTGATTTAGTTCACTGATTTAGTTCACTGATTTATTTCTTATATCTATTTTTTTATCAGTTTCCTTATCCACGGTGATCCGTGATTAAACGGCTGATATTATTCTAAATATCCAGAAACGGTATCTTTCAGCTTTTTTCCCCCTGTTGCAAAGGGCTGTAGCCGGCTGCCAGTCAGGTAATTCAGTCCTCTTGAGCGCAGCGAAAAGGACCGCGTACTGTTGCGATTACATCGCAACTCCCAGAAAATCTTCGATTTTCTGAGATCCCAAAACGCAATTCGGGCGAGGCGCAATTCGGGGGAGGTGCAATTCGGGCGTGACAAAAACGATATGATAAAGTGAATAAGGTTGTATGGATCAGAAATATTTCTAATTATGTCCTCTTTTTAGGTTCAAAATCTTAACTTTTTAGACTAAAAACCCCGGATCTGAGGCTTTTTTTAAGTGATATTTTTTTGCAAGCCAGGTGCCCCGCGCACCCGGGGATTGGCTATAAAAGATTGACTGAAAAGCCAGAATTGATTTTTTTGTGTTATTTTTATACTTATTGTTCACGAATGAATAGTAAATAAATATTTATACAGTCAAAGAGGCATGGAATCTAAAATCTCTTTATTATAACGAATTATAATTAGATTTGCAAAAATATGTATTTTTCACAGATACCTATATATAATGTTACTGAACTCCAGGGTTCTGAATACAACTAGTATTATAATATTATAAAATTTCCGAGAAAAGAGGAATAAAAAATTATACAGATTGTACATCTTTCAGATATTCATTTTTCAGAAGCGTATTTTGTCCCTGAAATTGCAGAATCCATGCTGCAGAGCATAAATCAATTGGGCCCGGACATTGTGGTAATTACCGGCGACCTGACAGAAAACGGGTTTTCAGCCGAATATGATGGAGTAAAGAAGTTTATTGACAGGATTGAGTGTAAAGACAAGGTCCTTGTTCCTGGAAACCATGACTCTAAAAACGCAGGGTATCTGCACTTTGAAGATCTTTTTGAAAATAGGTTCTCAACCAGGAATCTTGGGGGAGTAACCGTTGTAGGGGTTGATTCCTCTCAGCCGGACATTGACGAAGGGCACCTGGGAAGGGAAAACTACGGCTGGATCAAAGAAGCCTTTTCCGGGCAGAATTTCAAGATCTTTGCCCTGCACCACCACCTTGTCCCGATCCCTCTTGCGGGCAGAGAAAACACCGTCCTTGTCGATGCCGGCGATGTCCTTGATCTCCTGAACCGCTGCAAAGTAAACCTTGTACTTTGCGGGCACTGCCACATTCCCCATGTCTGGAACCTGAACAACATGCTCGTTGTAAACGCAGGTACCTTCTGTTCCTCCAAGACCAGAGGCAAAACTACACAGTGCTTTAATCTTATCCAGGCTGAAAACGAAAATTCAGATAATAACAACTGGAATGTCAAGGTTTCCAGGGTTTTCCCGCAGGGAAATCTGGAACTGATCACAAAAACCGTAATGTGAGGGCGCATCAGGAATTTTGAAATTTCTTTGTCGCCGTATTTTCCTTCATTTTTTATTTTTTATTACTCTGATCATACTGTGAAAAGTCTGCGAAAGCGTGGTCAATGAACCCGAAAGTCAAACTCGAAACTTTTCCAATTTCAATGAAACCTCTTTTTTCGGAAAACGGTTTTCCTGCGTATTTCACGAAAAAACACAGATGAAATTAATTACACCTGGACTAAATTAATTGCGCTTACTTCTTCCGGACCCGCCATCCGACCAGATTGTTCGTTTCAATCCTCTCGACCTCTTTTCTCTCAGCCAGGTCATACAGAATCTCAAGAATCTCTTTTTCTCCAACCTCAATCTCGTACCTGTCTTTAAACTCAGCAGTGATCCGGGAGAGACCAAGAGTCCTATCCCCGAGAATCTTTTCCGCAAACCCTGCCAGATCCTCATATCGAGCCCAGGGGTATATGATCCAGCGCCACCTGACAACCTTCTGGCCGTAAAAGTCCGGAATAAATGCAGAACAGGTCTTGTGCTGGAGGACTGCAGTTCTGATTTCTGAGGGGTTCAGGCTCTGCACGTAGTCTACAGCAAGGTGGAGAGTTTCTCCGGTATCGGTTACGTCGTCAACTATGAGCACTTTTTTCCCGCTTATGTCCATAGAGAGGGGAAATCTGATCCTGGTTTCGGCCTGCATGTCCGCGCCCCGCATATAGTGCTCGATCTTCATGGAGGTCAGGTCGTTAAAAAGCAAAAAATCGCAAACCAGCCGCCCTGGCACATAGCCTCCCCTCCCTATGGCAACGATCAGGTCAGGCTGATACCCGGAGGTTTTGATTTTTCGGGAAAGTAGCCTGGACAGCCTGTTTGTTTCACTGAAGCTTAGAAGCTCACACCTGAAAGAACTCTTTTCTGCTGGAGAGCAGCTGAACTGTCGGGCTGCTTTTTCTTTTTCTTTTTCTGTGTTCAGATAAATCGCCTTACCGATATTCCTTCTGCCTGCATTATATTCATCAGTAAAACTGTAAAGTGAATGAGAGACTCATCCTTCCCGTAGTCGACATAAAACCTGATAAAAATGCATCTTTTTACCGGGTTCCGGGAGAAAACAGAAGTAGAAAGCATATTTGAAAAACATCTCCCGATTTTAATCCCCGAATTATAATTTTACTGGAATATATATAAGGTTACTTTTGCAAAAGAATAAAGGATCTCCTTCTGTTTATTAATTCTAAACAACCTTTTGAGTGACTTTTTCACGGTTCTGAAACCTTAAAAACCAAAATGGGCAGCCGGATATTTAAACAGACTCTTCGTCATTTTCTATGGATTAGATAATTTTCAATTCAAGACCGCATTGGTTTTTAAGAGGATATCCACACAAAACAACGAAGAGCCTAAAAATATAACCTGGCGGAAAAAACGGAAATCGGCTCCAAAAGCGATAAAAAACGGCATTTTTATATACCTGCATTCCAGTACTATTTTTACTTACAAAAGAGATTTTTCTTTATAGTTTTTAAAAGGAGGATAACAATAATGGATTTTAAAGCAGTTCTTGCAATTCTCGTTTTTCTGACACTTTACTACATATATCACTATTCACCCGGCGCCATAGTCTGAAAAGATAGCTGAACGATATACCGCTATGGATTGCAAAGCAATTCTTGCATTACTTGCCTTTGCCGTTCTTTGCTACATATATCACTTTTCCAGCGGAGCCGTAGCCTGAAAAGAAAAAGAAGAGCAATAAGAGAGATTCCATAAAAACATTATAAGATAAAAGACATAAAGAAATTAAAGATTCTGTAAAAAATATACTAAAACCAGCTCAGTTGTCTGTAAATGAAATGGTCGATAAAAGATTAGAGATAGTATATCAAGGGAAAAATTTGTTTTATCGATTCAAATCAAAGGTTTCCATAAGATAATGAATATTATTATTGGGTATGGTTGCCGTATCCTGACTTAAAAAATATTTTAATGCATTGTTAAAATTGTATAGTTTTGCCTGAAATCCTAATTTCTGTAAAACCAGATTGGAGAATGAGTGTTTTTCAGGTAATATTTAATGTGTATTTAATTCAATTTTATTATAGTTTTTTATATTTTCTTTGTATGTTTTATTTTTTCGTTCAATTTTCTTGAAAGACCGGACTGATGACCTGGACAATCAAATTGCGTGCGATTATCCTACCCTAAAGAGGCTGCCAATCAATTACCCCTATTGTTACGTCAGCAGTAAAATGTTGTATATAATCGATTACAATTATTCAGAATCATTTAATTCTTGAGGATTGAAGCGACACTAATATTAACTTAATACCTTATTTTTTGATTTAAAGGATTTTAATTCCTTATTTTTTGATTTAATTGATTTTAATTCCTTATTTTTTCACATATTTTATCCCTGAAATTGAATTGTTAGACAGCCTGTAAAGTAGGTGGAATCCTGCTCATGTACCCTTGAAAATTCATCTTTTTACCTGAAAATATTTGAACCAGGGAAAACATACATATAAAGTAAATCCGGGAAAGAAACAGAGTGTAGGGGGATTGATGAAATGAGGGATTTTTTTAAAAAAATAGACTTTAAAGCTCTTCTTGCAATTCTCGTTTTTCTGACACTTTACTATATATACCATTTTTCTGGCGGAGCTATAGATTAAAAACAAAGTAAATTGAAAAATCAAAAGAAATTCCAAATTAAATCAATAGCATGCGTCTTAGAAGTTATCCCAATAATGGAAAAAGGAGCATATATACTAATAAAAGGCGTAACTGATAAAGGAGCTTCAAAGCTATGCTTTCAAGAGAAAATGATCAAGCAATACATAAGGGGCTGGCTTCCATCGAGGAGGAGTTTGATGAAGGAATCATCCAGGCTCTTGCCTCCCTGACAGAGATAGGTAAAGGCTATCTTAGCGAAAGAAAGGAACTGGAAGCTGAGAAGACGGTATCTTCCATAAAAGAAATAGGACGGGCGGCTGCCCTTAAGGGAATGGAAAATGCAGCAGTAAATGCTATCAGATCCCTGGAGAAGATGCTCCAGTGCTCAATGAAGCAGAACATGGAAGGTACAACTGTCAGGGTTCTGCTCTCTTTTGGGGCTATAGGAAAAATCGCTGCCGAACAGCAACTTGAAATGGTAGCCAAACTTGCAGCATCGGTGCTGGGGGAAAGCGGGAATACGGCGGCTCTCCTTAACAGGGAAAGAGAAACCATTGCAGTTACAATCGGGCTTGGGGAAATTGGAAAAGCCGTTGTCGGGACGAAATTTCCTGATTATTCCGAAAATGCCGCTATATGCATCAGCTGCCTTGGAGAAACCGGGAAACTGGCTGCTCAGAAAACCCTTGAAGAAGCTGCAATAGGAGCAGAACTTATGCTGGAGGAGATGGCTGCAGCAGCCATGCAAGAAAACCTTCAAAGTGCGGCAGGAAGTATCGCAACTTCTATTGAGGAGATAGGAAAAAGTGCTGAGGAAGAAGAGATGGAAAATGCCGTTTTCCAGGCTGTATCCGCCCTTCAGACAATTATGAGCAGTTCAGGGAACAGATACCTTAATGATGCCTCGATTGCGGCAAAGGTTGCCCTCGAATCTTTTAACGAATTTGATATAATAAACGACGAAGCCAGTATAAGGAAAATAGAAGAAGTCAGGGAAATTATGAGAGCGCTGTGGGTGAATACGAAATAAGGAAAGGATGGGAAAAAACACTTTCGACTTAAACATGAAACCTGAAATTTTACTTAAATATTCCTGAAAAAACTTCAGGCGAAAAAAGTACAGAAATTTTAGAAAAAAGAAAAATTTAAAAAGGGAAATTTTCCTGCAACATACAAGATCTGCAGGTGAGTCTACAGGTCTGAATCTACAGGTTTGAATCTACAGGCTTTATTTCCCGTCAAATTGCGGTGTTTACTGGGAATAAATAACCCAGTCAGAGACCATATACTCGTAGAATGCGCTCCCCTGCTCAAGATCTCCTCTGTACTCAATTGTTGCTTCATCGGGCTGGAAGGACATGAAATCAACAAATCCTACAGGTTGCTCCTGGGAAGATCTATCAAGCTGGACAACACTTTCAGCATTTATGAAGATATTCAGGTCAGGAGCCGAGATTTGAAGGCTGGCTGGTCTGTCCACAGTGTTTCCATTCACTTCCGGATATTGCCAGTCACCCTGGGTGATACTCACTTCATCCCCGGAGTATTCTGCAATTACCTTCCCTGTATGCTTGTCTATCAAAGTCAGATGTTTATACGTATAATCCTCATAACCGTCCTCAGGTCCTCTTACTCCATAGAACACGGTCTGGTAATTATCTGTTGTAAGTTCTGACCAGCTCCACCCATGCATTTCCCATTCTCACACAAGCTTGTCAGTGGTATAAGGAATCATGTGGTCAAAGTACCCGTCAGCCTGTGTAACCGTATATTTCTTGCCGTCAAGCACCACACTACCCTTAAGTTTTCCATAAGCGTATTCATATGTGGTAAATTTGACCGGATCTGCGGCACTATCGATTGTTTTTTCGGCATGAGGCTTGAAAAACAGGTTCAACTGCATGTTGTCGTAAGCATAATCCAGCTGGTACCCTTTAAGGGCTGAACCGTAAAATTTCCTTAAACCTTCCGGGTAAGTAAAGTCAAGGTAAGGAACATGGAATCCAACGTAATTTTCAATTTCACCCCCTGGCACAAAACACGTTATATAATTGGTCGAAGTAGCCTCTCCGTATGGATAAAGCCCGTAGAAAGTTACTATATTCGAAGACTGTTCCCCAGTGTCCGGATCATTAAAAACTGTTGGAGACTCCTGGTGCACCAGTGTGACAAAAAAGGCAAGGTTCCTCTTTTCCCCGTCCTCCCCAACAAGCCGCATGTCTCCGTTCTGGTACCACCATTCCGACATGAAGCTGGCATCGAAGTCGGTATCATAGTGCCCGCCTTCCGTGTAGTCCATGACTGCTTCGTTTCCTGAAGTTTTACTGTTCGGCTCTGCTCCTGATACGCCTATAAGGCACCCTAAAAGAAGCGGCAAAATCATTATTCTCAAGTATTTTTGGTCCAAACAACTCTCTCCTCTGTTAATAACTCATATTCCTGAAGTATCTTTTTGAGACGTCCCAACAATCTCCTAAAATAGAGGATACTAATTAAAGAACATCAGTAACGAGACAGTATAAATGTTGAAAAAAATTTCACTGTTTGGTGAATTTATTATAATAGTGTACTTTTGAAGGTTTCACAAAAAAGGTTTAAAGAAAAATAACTTCTAAAAGAAAAAGAACTTCTAAAAGAAAAATAACTTCTAAAAGAAAAAGAACTTTGAAATGAACAAAATACCTGAATAACTAAAATCAAAAAAGAGAGATCCATGTCCGTCTTTTAGCCTCTCGATCCATTTTGTAACAATTCGAGAGGAAAAACAATTCAATAGCCACTTTTTTGAAGGATTAACGGACAACTTTCAGGGAGCCCATTTTCTCCTATTGAAGGCTATTGATTCTGTTTTTCAAGGATAACACTTCAGTTTGTCAGCGACTGGATAGGAGCCGGAATTCTTCCTCCCCGCTTTATGAAAGTCTCCGAACTGAAATTGCTTAATGGCATAATAGGTGCACTTCCGAGCAGCCCGCCGAATTCCACGGAATCTCCCACTCTTTTGCCGGGCGCGGGAATGATCCTTACTGCAGTTGTCTTTTTGTTTATTACCCCAATTGCCATCTCGTCAGCAATGATTGCGGAAAGGGTAGCAGCAGAGGTGTCTCCAGGAACTGCGATCATGTCAAGCCCGACGGAGCAGACGCTGGTCATGGCTTCGAGTTTTTCGAGGGTAAGAGCCCCGACTTTAACCGCTTCGATCATGCCTGCGTCCTCACTGACCGGAATGAAAGCTCCGCTGAGGCCTCCTACTGAAGAAGAAGCCATTGCTCCACCTTTTTTTACAGCATCGTTAAGAAGTGCAAGGGCTGCAGTCGTACCGTGGGCTCCGCAGCGCTCAAGCCCCATGGCTTCCAGAATAGCGGCAACACTGTCCCCTATTGCAGGAGTCGGGGCAAGTGAGAGGTCAAGAATCCCGAATTCCACACCAAGCTTTCTCGAGACTTCCCTTCCTACCATCTCTCCCATGCGTGTGATTTTGAAAGCTGTCTTTTTGATCGTCTCGGAAATTTCCGTAAGGTTCGGGTTTTCAAGTTCGCGAACAGCTGCGTTAACCACGCCAGGCCCGCTTACTCCCACATTGATAACACACTCCGGCTCGCCTATGCCGTGAAAAGCTCCTGCCATAAAGGGGTTATCTTCAGGGGCATTTGCAAAAACCACCAGTTTGGCACAGCCTATCCCGTCCCTGTCAGCGGTCAGTTCGGCAGTCTTTTTGATTATATTTCCCATCAGGCCGACTGCATCCATGTTAATGCCTGCTTTTGTGGTTGCCACGTTTACGGACGAGCAGACCTTTTCAGTAGATGCGAGGGCTTCAGGGATGGAATTTATCAGTTTAAGGTCTCCCCGGGTTTCCCCTTTATGGACAAGGGCGCTGAAACCCCCTATAAAGTCCACACCTGCGTCCTTTGCAGCTTCATCCATTGTCTTTGCAACGGAAACGAAGTCCTGAGATTTGCAGCTTTCAGCTACTATGGCTATGGGAGTTACGGAAATTCGCCTGTTGATAATAGGAATTCCGTAAAGGCTCTGAATTTCATTCGTTGTCCGGACAAGGTCCTTTGCCCTGGAAGTTATTTTTTCATAGATATTCTCGTTGAAAATCTCAATATCAGGGTGGCAGCAGTCCCTGAGGCTGATCCCCATGGTGACAGTCCTTATATCCAGGTGTTCCATCCTGACCATCTTAATTGTTTCCAGGATTTCGTTCGGGTTTATATACATGCTAAATCCTCCTGCTTCCTCACGGATCAGATCCTGTGCATGAAACGGAAAGCATCTTCATGCTGCACCTTGACCTCAACTCCAAGGCTCTTTCCTTCAGCGTCCATAGCCTGCTGGAAAGCTGCGAGGTCAAAGTTTTCCTTTGGGGCTTCTGCGAGCATTATCATGGTAAAG
>JBFHIK010000016.1:0-15966 GCA_041596555.1 Methanosarcina sp. | reverse complement strand
TTCCTGCAATTACAGGTTGAGTATAGCCACTGCTTCCGAAAAGTAACTTGATTGTGAATGGAGTATTTCGGACCACTTTTGCCTTGCCTGCTTGCAGTAGCTTTCTGGCTTTTATTTCTGGGCTTTCCTCTTTTTCCTCTCTTCTTAATTTTCCTTCTTGAAAAGACTGCTCTTCTGTATTGAGCGTGGTATGCAGAGCCGCAACTCTGCCAAAAAGGACCACATTCGGTTGCACTTGCAGTGCAAATCTCTGAAAATCTTTAATCTTTTGTAATTCCAAGTCGTAATTCGGGTGAGTCATAAGTTGTTTTTGTTATCACTCAAAAACATCAATAATATAAAGGTGGACGATCTATTTTTTATTTCAATATATTTTGAAACAATTTTACCGTTAAAGGTTGTAACAACAATGGAATCAAAAGAAAAGGATCAAAAAGAACCCCTGTCAGGCAGGATTCACGAAACGGATAATCCTTCCGGAAAAAGGAGACAAACCCTTATTTTTGCCTGTTCAGGCCTCTCGAATACTGGAAAGCTCACCATGCAGGCAGCTTCTGCTCTCGCTTTCAGGAGGCCGGATATGTACCGGGCTGCTGCTGCTCACAAAGGAGTTGATGCGGCAGAAGATGCGTTATCCGAAGGCTTCAGAATTATGGCTCTTGATGGTTGTACTGACAGGTGTGCTACAAAAAAACTTGGTGAGGCCGGGATGCAGGCCGAAGTTTACCTTATGGTAACAGAACTCGGGATTGAAAAAACCAGGCCTGCGGATGTGAAGCCTGAATATATAGAAAAAATAATTCGGGCTATTAAAGATGCCTGAATTCAATCAATTATCTGAATTTTTTACTCTATCTGAGTTTTTTCTTTTAACCGGGCTTCTTTACTTTCAGTATCCCCGCCTGAGAATACCTGTCAGTTCCTCTGCGTGCGGCATCCGTTCTTCGATTTTTGTGCAGACTGCATCGATATCATATTCCAGGCGGAAGAATTCCACCTCTCCTGTTTCGGTCTCGAAAACCGCACAGCCTGCCCGGGTGTCCCCGTCTCTTGGCTGGCCCACTGAACCCGGGTTTATAATTGTCAGGTCTCCGAGTTTCCGGTTCATAGGGATGTGGGAGTGCCCGACCACCAGAAATTCGGCATCAACTGGTTCCATCGGGGCTGCAAGCATTTCCATGATATCTTCGTCCGGAGTCTCGGGTTTTATGTACTCGAACATTGAGCGGGGGCTTGCGTGAGTTAAAAAGAGTTTCTTTCCGTCGATCTCTTCCTTGATGACGGTAGGGAGTTTTTGCAGGTATTCCATCTGTGACTGGTAGAGAACTTCCCATGTGTATTCTCGAGTTGCAATTGAGAGATGTTTATACTTATATCCGCACTGGCAGTCGGCTTTAAAAGCTACGGCGTTGTCGTGGTTGCCCCTGATGGTGGGTATGTCTTTTTTTTGCAGGAGATCTATACATTTGTCCGGGTCAGGTCCGTAGTCCACTATGTCTCCCAGGCAGATTGCCATGTCATGGGGGACTTTTAGGACGGTCTGCAGGGCTTCGTAGTTTGCGTGGATGTCGGCGATCAAAAGGATTTTCATGTTTATTCTCTTATTGGATATGCCCTGATCTTAGAAAATATTTGGGTCTACTGAATCATGTTTATTAATTTTTGTCTACTGAATCATGTTTATTAATCCCTGTCTACTGATTCTCGTCTGCCGGGCTTCATAATAAAAATTAAAAACACCTGATATCCTGTGGATTTGTTTCAGTCAGGCAGCCCCCGTATTCCTACTCCCATTACCAGCAGATTTGTCTCCATTGGGGGATGGTTCCAGCCCTCAGGTGAGATAGTCTTTTTCTCAATGGAAACTTCAACCTGGTTTCCGCTCAGGCCGCAGTCTTTCATATAGTCCATGACAATCTTTTTTCCGAGTTCTGTTGCAGTGTTCAGGGCTTCTGCGTATAATTCGAACCTCAGCCTTTTGCCTGGGGCAAATACCAGAAAATCAGCCTCTGGAGACCTTAGACTTGCAGGCCTTATTAGAATTTCCACTCTTTTGATGCCTTTTCCCGCAAGAGCCCCTACTGCATTTCCTACTTCGGCATGTTCGGGAACGAGAATTTCAGCGTCTATGAATTCTTCAAGTTCTTTCCTGTGCGCTCTCACAGGGCCTCCGAGCAGGACAACAGGGGTTTCAAGCTTGAACTTTGCGGGGTAATTCCCATCCAGTATTTTTTCAATGGCTGTGTATGGTACTCCCTGCAGGAGGTATGAAAGGAGATGAAGTGCCATGTTCCTTGCAACCCTTTTTTTTACGGTAGTGCAGAATTCTCCTGGCGTCATGCGCATGAGCCTTGCAAGCCGTTCAGCCCCTATCCGGGAGGCTTCTTCATTCCAGGCTGTATAGTCCCCGAGCACATGCAAAGCATCAGTTGGCGTAAAGCCAATTGCCTGGACAAGGCGCTTTTTAATAAGAGAGTCCAGGGTCTGAGGATGAATGTCTTTTCTTATGAGAACTTTGATCTCAGGTACGGAAACCGGGTCATCTCCGATAGTTCCCAGAACTTCGGCTTCCGCTTTGCTCAGTTCGCCTGCAGGGTAGCCTGATCTTACAAAAAACTTTGTGGGCTGGATATTTTCGCCGAGGTCTTCTCTGGCAGGCATGGGTGTCCTTTTGAGGTTATTCAGGAAATCCGGGTATTGCACTGCAGCCACTGCGAGGGGGATGACTCGCCTTGGCCCCAGGTAAAGTTCCCTGTCCACGGTCCAGACATGGCTGTCTCCGCCTGTAGCTGTTGTCTCCATACGGATTGCCCGGACTCGCGTTTTCCAGCCGCCAACAACTGCTCCTTCATCGCTCAGGTCAGGGACTCCCATGCAGATTGAGGATATATCGGTACTTGTCCCTCCCACGTCCACAATTGCACAGGTCTTCAGTCCTGAAAGGTAAGATGCACCTACGAGGCTTGCTGCAGGGCCTGAAAAGATAGTTTCGATTGGTTTTTCCAGGGCATCTTTTATTCCGACAACCGAACCATCGCATTTGAGCATAAGAAGCTGGGCATTGATCCCCCTTTTTCTGATATCTGTAATAATGGACTGTACAAATTGCCGGGTTATGGGGATCAGCTGGGCGTTCAGGAAGGCGGTAACTGCCCTTTCGTAGGCCCCCAGTTCCTGTGAGAGTTCGTGCCCGCAAACCGCAGGCAGCCCTGTAAGCTTAAGTATGGAATCCCTTGCTTTTAGCTCGTGTTCAGGGTTACGTGTGCTGAAATAGGAAGATATGGCAAAAGCTGATACTTTATCCTTCACGCTCAGCGCAAATTTCTCGATGGCTTCCAGGTCAAGAGAAGACACTTCTTCCCCGTTGTGATTATGCCCCCCTTTGGCAAAGAGCACGTGTCCTGTTGGCAGTTCTTTCTCAAGTGGATGGTCCCCTATGAGAATAAGGGCTACGGGAAAACCTGTTCCTTCAAGTATGGTATTGGTGGAAAGGGTAGTTGATACCGATACAAGTTTTACGTTTTTAAGATACTCCGAATTAAGGCCGTCAATTACCTTTTTGATACCGGCAAGAGGGTCAGGATAGGTCGTCAGGGCTTTATTTGAGTCTACAATTTCTCCATCCGAGTCCCTGACGAGCACTGCATCGGTATAAGTACCCCCAGCATCAATTCCAAGGCTGTAATGCATAATGAAAATAACTCCTTTTTATACTTGTTTTTGTTTTTTGGTTATTTTTTATTTGGCATGAAAGTATCCCGATGCTTTCATTTTTTGTGCCTGTAATTCGGGAATTTCATGTGCATTTTTTTATCAGTCGAATACCCCGTTGCTTGCTGCGGGGTGCACCAGCGCAACTTTGATTTCAATATGATAATTAAGTGCAATAACCTGGTTATGTTAATAGTGAATCTGATTTAGGTATACCGAACATCAGATAAAAGGAATTGCTTCTCACTGTGAACATTAAATTAAGAGCACGAAAGCGATTTTTTATCTCTACTCTGCAAAATTCAGGTAAATCCTGGTTTAAAATTGGAGTGCCAGATAAAATTGATTTGAATAAAAATTGGATGTACTCTTTAGGGAAAACCATTAATTACCTTCATTTCTGGAAAGTAGATAACTAATCTTGACTTATATCGTGAATTTAAGAGGACTCTATTACTATGACTCCTGCAAAACCTACCTCAAACGTTACTCCTCATCTTCCAGAGGATTACGATGCCCGGATATCCGGCGTGCTCCCTTACTACTCTTCTTTTCATCAGGAAACGATCAATCTCGTCAACTCGCTGCCGTCCAGCCCGAAGGTATGGATGGATACCGGTTGCGGAACCGGGTCCCTGGTTAATAAGGCAATTGAAGAATTTCCCTTTACAAAATTCCTTTTACTTGACCCTTCTGAAGGCATGCTGGACCAGGCAAAAGAAAAACTATCTTCCTGTGCTACCGGAAGGCTGGAGTTCCTGAAAGCATCCTCTACACAGGAATTTTATCAGGAAGTAGAGGAAAAACCGGAGGTTATCACTGCTATACAGTGCCATCATTACCTTAGCCGTGAAGCCAGGGCAGCAGCCACAAAAGTGTGTTATAATCTGCTTAGGGAAGGTGGAGTTTACATCACCTTCGAGAACATCAGGCCGCTAACAGAAGAGGGTATCAACATCGGAAAAAGATACTGGGGCAACTTTCAGTTAACCTGCGGCAGGAGTGAGAAAGAAATTGGTACTCATCTGGAGCGTTTTGATACTGAGTATTTTCCCATAACTGTCGAAGAACATCTGGAATTGTTGAGAAAAACAGGATTTAAAACCGTAGAGTTGTTCTGGTACTCTTACATGCAGGCTGGTTTTTACTGTATTAAATAATAATTTGTGCTCTTCTTTGTTTTGTGTGGATCTCCTCATAAAAACCAGTGAGGCCTTGAATTGAAAATCATCTTATCCATAGGGAACGATGAAGAGCCAAAAAGCGAAAGAAAAAATAAATTTGGGTAGTTTATTTACACATCCACTTTATTGAACCTCCAGAGTGACGTGGCAAGCATTGTGAGGGCGAAGAACAGAAGGCCCAGGAAAGAAATGGCGATATCGGCTGGTGTATACATATAGTGAATACCCATTACAGAGAAGTTATTCCCTAAAGCAAAGTAGCGGATTCCGTCTGCCAGAAGTGTCAGCGGGTTAAACATTGAGAGAAACCTGAGGATAGCAGGGAAGGCATCAACGGGATATAGTGCATTGCTTACGAAGAACAGGGGCATACTGAGCAGGGTAAGAATAGACTGCATTCCTTCCGGGTTCTCAAGTGTGATGGCAATAGAGCCTGAGAGGAAAAGGAATCCCAATGTGAAAATTCCCACAAGTAAAAAGATGCCTATGATTGCAATAAGAGTTTCAGTAAGTGTATATCCCATAAAGAAATCCATTCCTATCAGTTTTCCGAATCCTATTATCATGGAAGTTTGAATAAATGCTTTTGTTACGCCGGAAAGCCCGACACCCAGAATGATGTGATATCTGGGGACCGGGCTTGCGAGAGTTTCCCTTAGCAGGCTATATTTTTTGTCAAACATAAGAGAAGTCCCACCAAAAAGGCTGCTGAACAGCACATCCATAGCAATTATTCCTGCGCCCATATAGGAAAGGTAATCCACATTCTGAACCCCGGCGATGGGCGGAATAACAGAGGTAAGTTTGTCAAAACTCTCTGACATTGCAAGCCCGAAGAATGCCAGCCACATCACGGGCTGGATTAATGAACTGATGAGCATTGATTTGAATCTGAAAAATTTCAGCATATCTCTCCAGTATATGGCACGAAATTCAAAATTCATTCCATGACCCCCGCGATTTCTATTCCTTCCTCTTTTTCTTTTGGTTCTCCTTCCCTCAAGCCGTGTCCGGTGTAGTGAACAAAAACATCATCCATTGAAGGCTTTTTGATGTTTACGGTTGTAATCTCTATTCCAGCCTGTCTTATTTTTTCCATAATCAGAGGAAGTACGTGAGTAACATCTACCCCTAGCAGAACTCTCAGAGATTTCGTATCTTCAGTTACGGTTTTTACCGATTCTATTTCCCTTAAAATCTCTGCGACAGTTTTATTATCGCTGGTTTCCAGATAAATAAGGTCTTTACCGAGTTTATTCTTTAATTCATCTGCAGTTCCGGTTACGATTATTTTTCCATGGTCAATTATGCTAATCCTGTCACTAAGCTGATCAGCTTCTTCCATATAGTGGGTGGTAAGGAATATCGTAGTGCCTTCTCTCTTAATCTCTCTCAAATACTCCCACATCCTCATTCTTGTCTGTATGTCAAAACCTATTGTTGGCTCGTCAAGGAAAAGGACTGCAGGTTTTGTCATCAATCCCCTTGCAAGTTCAAGCCTTCTCTTCATACCACCACTCAGGTCTTTTGCCAGGGTGTCCCTTTTACTTTCCAGCTCTGTTAGCTTTAAGAGCTCTTCAATGCGCTCTTTTCTTTCTTTTTTTGGCATTGAATATATCTTACCGTGGTATTCCAGATTCTCACATACAGTCATTTCGTGATCAAGGCAAAGCATCTGAAAAACAATGCCTATTGATTTTCTTACCGATTTTGAATCCTTTGCCACATCATACCCGTTAACTCTGGCTTCTCCTTTCTGGATCTTCCGAAGTGTTGTAAGAATATTAATCACAGTACTTTTGCCCGCTCCATTCGGACCCAAAAATGAAAATATTTCCCCCTCTTTTACATTAAAACTGATATCATCAACGGCTTTTACAGGACCATATGAGTGCTCAAGCCTATTTACTTCTATGACATTTGCGGTCATCTCTAAATCAACCCCTTCTCCCTTCCGTATTATATGTCCTCCATCACTCTCAATGAACCCCAATTTCGAGTGATAAAAGATTCAGGATATTTGTTGAAACAATTAAGTTCGGATAAATATCGAGATAGTTTTACACAGTAGTTGTGTTTCAGAATGTTTATATAATTAGGAAACACAGATTCTAAACTTACTTCCCATAAGCTCTTTGTTTTCTGTTTTCACTGCTTGGGAAATATCTAAGATCCTGTTTAATCGTCCCTTTTTAGTGGATAGAATGCCCAATAACTTTCCCGAGTTTGTTTTTTCAAAAATATTTTGTTCATAACAATTTTTATTCAATACGTAATATAAATAAGAAATAGATATCTTTATATAAGATCATGTTTGGCAACAGCCAGTACATGACAAATCCTTTGATGAATAACATAATTGTAACTGTCCAGTCCAGGTAAAACAACGTCAATATCCATCTTCATTAAGATTAAATGGGCAAATATCAGTAAGTTAACCTTTTTATCGTTGGCGAAATATCCTATTTCTTTTTTTTCCTCAGTTTGTTATCAGGTGTTTCTATTGCATCAAAATCGATATCAAATGACCGATTTCTGGTGCGCTGATTAGTTGTCAAGTTCTAAATTAAGCGCTAAAGCGAAATCTATAAATACTATTAAGTAGACAAGCACTTACCGGTTGCCGATCAAAATTGAAGGAGGTAAATGAATAGTATGTTAAAAAATGTACTACAAATAGGAAAATTATTGATAATTATCTGTATGGTACTTATAGCGTTGTCTTCACCAGCGCTTGCTGTAACGGCAGAGGAAAATGCAGCGTCCATTGAAGGAGTGCAGACTGCACTGACTTTCGTATGGCTGCTTATAGCAAGTGGACTGGTATTCTTTATGCATGCAGGCTTCTCCCTCGTGGAAGTGGGGCTTACGAGAAGTAAAAACACTGCTAACATCCTTATGAAGAACTTCATGACGGTTGTCATCGGTATCCTGGTTTACTGGGCTGTAGGCTGGGGTGTAATGTACGGGGCCGATGCAGCAGGAATTATAGGGACTGACCAGTTCTTCCTGGCAGGTGCGGACAATGCGCTCTGGAACGGCTGGTTCTTCCAGATGGTGTTCGCAGCCACCGGAGCTACCATAGTTTCAGGAGCAATGGCTGAGAGGACAAACTTCAAGGCTTACCTCGTATACTGTGTCCTGATGGTCGCAGTTATTTACCCTATATACGGACACTGGGTCTGGAGCGGGGCTGACATGGCCCTCCTGACCGGAGCAGAAAGCCCGATTGTAAAAGCTATTGGAGTTGCACACCATGACTTTGCAGGTTCTGGAGTCGTACACTCAATCGGTGGATATTCGGCTCTTGCAGGCGTGCTCCTTGTGGGTGCAAGGATAGGGAAGTTCAAGGATGGAAAAGCCATACCTATTCCGGGTCACAACCTGACCTTTGCCTTCCTGGGAACCCTGATCCTGGCTCTCGGCTGGATAGGGTTCAACGGAGGGAGTACTCTTGACGGAAACGACCCTTACATGAACCTTGTCATAGTCAACACCTTCCTGGCAGGAGCTGCCGGAGCTGTTACTACCATGCTTATCACCTGGATGAAAACCGGAAAGCCTGACCCGTCACTCAGTGCAAACGGGCTTCTAGGTGGGCTTGTAGCAGTCACCGCCCCCTGTGGTTCGATATCAAACTGGGCAGCCATTGTAATAGGGATCGTAGCCGGTATCATCATCTACGCCGGGGTCATGTTCAATGAAAACAAGCTGAAACTGGACGACCCGGTCGGTGCGATCTGTGTGCACGGCTACTGCGGAAGCTGGGGTCTGATCTCTGTCGGGCTTTTCTCGATAGGAATCGGAAACGGTATCCTTGCAGATGCAGCATATGCTGCTGAAGTGCCAGGGCTCTTCTACGGAGGAGGAATCGGCCTGCTATTGATTCAGTTGGTGGCAGTACTGTGTACCATTGTCTGGGGCTTTGGGCTCTCGTTCATAATCTTCAAAATCCTGGATGCTGTAATAGGACTTAGGGTATCTGCAGAAGAAGAAATCCTGGGCCTGGATATCAGCGAACACGGAATCAGGGCATACCCCGAACATTTGATGAGGGAGGAATAAAATGGCTAAAATGTGCAAGATAGAAGCGATCATAAAACCCCTGAAACTGCATCAAGTAAAGGATGCTTTGGAAGAGGCCGGGTTTCCAAGCCTGACAGTTATCGATGTTAAAGGGCGTGGCCTGCAAAAAGGCATCGTACAGCAATGGAGAGGAAAAGAATACTGTGTGGACCTTCTTCCAAAAACCAAAGTAGAAGTAGTTGTGACGGAAGATAAGGTCGAAGAAATCATACAGTTGATCCAGAGCACGGCTTATACTGGAGAAATAGGAGATGGAAAAATCTTCGTAATACCTATTGAAACCGTAGTCCGGATAAGAACCGGTGAAAGGAATGGAGAGGCCCTTTAACCAGGCACCTCTTTTTCCAATTTTAACCTTAATTAATTCTCAAATACTGAAACGATTCAAGGAATAAGGCGAGATACCATGATGAATGAACTGAAATCAGAAACCCATACCTTTGAGATTCCCCGCGGATACGGCATGTCTGTAATTAATTTATACTTCTGGGTAGGACTGGTTTCCGCAATCCTGCTACGAGGCATAATCATAGCTGATCACTACAGTGTTTTCTGGGGAAAGGCAATATGGTATCTTGGAGTTGCAGGTTACCTCTGGTTCTTCACACACAGATACCATATTGCGAAGCGAAGGTGTAGTGTAGTTAAAGACCTGGATCTGCTTGAAAAGGTGAGGACAAGACAGAAACTTTCCGAAAAAGACCTTGAAGGAATGGAATATCTGCTCTGGAGCCTTTCTGTATCAAAAGAGCGTGCAAATTACCTTGTAATCTCAGTGTTCTCAATAATAGCACTTGCTCTGTCCCTGTGCCTTGACCTGGGAATCTTGAAACTTTGATAAAGGTTCTCTCAAATCTGTAAATAATTTCCATACCGCTTAAAAAGATTTTCCTTATACAGGAATCTCTCTATACTTTTTTATTACTATGGGAGTGCAGAGGGTCACGAATACCCTGACCTTTAAAGGCTGTTCGATAATTCCATTTCAGGGTAAAAACATGTCCAGAATAAATAATGGGAGTTATGATTTTCAGCACAAGCTCTCTTTTAAACAATCTATTTTTTTTAATTTGTTTGCAAAAATGAGGCACCCGCTGTTGAAACTCTTAATGTTGGTGGGTGACTCTCCAGTAAAATATATAACAATGGGAATTTATAATAAAGTGTTTTTTGGGGGCGATTAAGGGAACAGGTAGTTTCTTTTCAGAATTTATTACCGATAACCTGAAGTCGTGCTTCAGATCACGGAACCAGATTGCAGTTTAAAATATGAGGTGAGAACATCACAGAAACAGAATCCGAACAGATACGTATGCCTCTCATTGGAGATGATGCCCCTTCATTTACCGCAGTGACCACACAGGGAACGATCAATTTCCCCGAGGACTATAAAGGAAAATGGGTTATCCTGTTCAGTCACCCTGCGGACTTCACGCCCGTATGCACTACAGAATTCATGACCTTTGCCAGTATGCAGGAAGAATTCAGGGAACTGAACACCGAACTTATAGGGCTCTCCATAGACAGCGTCTTTTCCCATATTGCCTGGCTTAAGAGGATCGAAGAGAAAATCGAATATAAAGGGATGAAAAATCTCGAGATCAAATTCCCGGTGATAGAAGACCTGAAGATGGATGTCGCGAAAAAATATGGCATGATCCAGCCAAAAGCCTCGACCACCCAGGCTGTAAGAGCCGTATTTATTATTGATCCGGAGGCAAAAGTCAGGACAATACTCTACTATCCTCAGTCAACCGGCAGGAATATGCAGGAGATCAAGAGGATCGTGATTGCCCTGCAGAAAAATGCGGCAGAAAAAGTTGCAACCCCAGCTAACTGGCAGCCAGGAGACGACGTAATCATTCCGGCTCCGAATACAATGGAAGGAGTGAAAGAAAGGCTTGGAAATGAAGAAGAAGGCAAGCTCTGTCTTGACTGGTTTATCTGCCTGAAAAAAGATAGCCAAAAATAATATAAAACCAATAAATCACATTATTTTCCTTTTTTAGGAGCTTAAAAGGCTAATCGCCGTGTTTTCAAACATGGGATACAGCCGTCATCTCCCTTATAATATGTTTAATGCTAACGTTTTTATTTTTTCCCGTTTTAATATAATAGTCTGATTTTTAACTACTAGAAGGGGAAGAGACTCAGGTAGCTAATCAGACTTTGCTCTGAACTTAAACTATGAGGTTCTATAGAGAAGTTCTATAGGTAAAAGTTTGAACGTTGATGGCGAGAATAAACAATATTTGCTCTGGGGCGGCATAGCATTGGTGCAATCCCATAGATGCCGGCGAATTTATTCGTGGGAGCCGTCACCTACCATGCCCTGAATATTTAAGAAAATTAAAAAAAGGAAGGAATAGGATTTTATTTTTTCCCGAGTTCCTTTGAGCGCTCACTTGCTCTTATTACTGCATTCATAAAAGCAGCCCTTATTCCGGCTTCTTCAAGGGCGTGAACTCCTTGAATGGTAGTTCCGGCAGGAGATGTAACCATATCTTTGAGTTCTCCGGGGTGCATTCCTGTTTCAAGCACCATTTTTGCGGCTCCGAGCACAGTCTGGGCTGCAAGAGTAAGGGCGCTCTTTCTGTCCATCCCTTCAAGGACAGCCCCATCAGCCATTGCTTCAATAACCGGAAAAATGAATGCAGGCCCGCTGCCCGAAAGTCCTGTAACTGCGTCCATAAGAGATTCCGGCACCTGGACTGCTGTGCCAACCGCAGAAAAGATCTTCAGTGCAGCTTTCACATCATCCTGAGTGGCGTTTTTCCCAGGGGAAATCCCCGACGCAGCTTCAGAAACTGTGGCTGCTATGTTTGGCATCACGCGCACAACCCTTGTGCCTTCGAGGAGGGCATCCTCGTAGGTGGAGAGGGGCACTCCTGCAGCAATTGATATCAGGAGTTTTTCTGAAGTTACGTCATTCTTCAGATTTGCGAGCACTGAGCCCAGGGTCTGGGGCTTTACTGCAAGGATAAGAATATCCGATTCCCGGACAATATCAGCGTTGTCAGTTGACACCCGGATTCCCAGTTTTGCCTGCAGCTCTTTTAAAAAGGGCTCGTATACATCACTTGCACCAATGTTTTCAGGTTTTACGATTCCTGCTTTAATGATGCCCTGCATGAGAGCAGAGCCCATTTTTCCTGCCCCTATGAATCCTATTTTTTGATCTGTCATATATGAAATCTCCTTATTTCCAGAACATAATTGTAAATTACTGTAAATTTGAAAAGGAATGATCTCGAAGTTCACCTGCAGGAGGTTAATTTCAAAGCACACCTGCATTTTTTACCTGTTAAAGTTTCGGAAACTCTCTAGCACCGGTTAGATCCCCAGGATCGATAATACTGGTTTCCAGGTCCAGAGGAGATCCGGGAAATCTTCCTGAACCCGATGGATTTAGTTTAACTCTTCCAGTATGCCAATATTTTCTTTCTTTATAACATTATCATAATTATTATGGCCCAGAATATTTTCAATTTGATCTGTGTGGGCTCCTTTGATTTTGATAAGTTCTTCGGAGGTATAGTCTGTAATTCCTTTTGCAAAGACCCTGCCTTCACACTCGAGCTTCACTACGTCTCCCCTATCAAAAGTTCCCTCAATACCCACAATGCCTGCCGGAAGGAGGCTGTTTTTTCCAAGAACTGCAGCTTTCGCCCCGGCATCCACACGGACAGTTCCTGAAGCCCTGGCAAGAATAATCCAGCGGGCGCGGTTTTTCTGAATATGCCTCTCAGCAAGGAAGAGAGTTCCGATCTCTTCTCCAGAGAGAATCTTCAGGATAATATTCTCTACTTCACTGTTTGCGATTACGACATAGCAGCCTGCCATGCTGCATATCTTTGCAGCTTTTATCTTGGTCCGCATTCCCCCTACACCTTTGAAGCTTGTCGGGTCTCCTCCGTAGCTCTCTATTTCAGGTGTGATCTTTTTTACAAGGGTCAGAAGTCTTGCATCGCTATGCGTTTTTGGGTTCCTGTCAAAGAGACCGTCAATGTCTGAAAGGATGATCAGGAGGTCGGCATCAATTTTACTTGCAACCATTGCAGAGAGTTTGTCATTGTCCCCGAAGATTGCTTCAATCTCGTTTGTACAGGTACAGTCGTTTTCGTTTATTATCGGGACGACCCCATACTCCAGAAGGGTTGAAATGCTGTTTCTCAGGTTAAGGTAGGTTACGCGATCGGAATAGAATTCGTAGGTAAGAAGTATCTGGGCTACTTTCATCCCGTACCTGGAAAAAGCCCTGATCCAGTCCTGCATCAGTATACTCTGCCCCACAGCTGCAGCTGCCTGCCTGATAGGGATCTCACGGGGTTTAGGGTCTATGCCCAGCTCGTTAAGCCCTACGCCTATTGCTCCCGAACTTACAAGGATTACTTCTTTTCCCTGTTTTCGAAGTTCGAATACCTGAGCTGCGATGCTTTCCATAAAGGCCGGGTCAATGTTACAGTTTTCCTTAGTATGGTCGCAGTCCTTTCTGGTGATCGAAGAAGTTCCAATCTTAATAACGATTTTATTAACATCACGGAAGAATTGTTCTCTATCTATCAATGGAAGTGCCTCTTAAGGTTATTTGGAAAACTGCTGCAGATGATCTCAGCTGCCAGCCAGGATTTCCGGTTTTTGCACTTAACCTGCGCTGGTATTTCAATTCAAATATATAAGCATATCATAAATATTCAAGAATGTATTAATCCACATCCTCAAACTTAAGGTCAAGCTTCCTGTGGGTATAGGGTTTTGCGTTTTCTCCTGCATAGTCGGCAACGACCTGGCCTTTGCCCATAAGAATATACTTGTAAATCAGCAGCCCTTCCATGCCAACAGGTCCACGGGAGTGAATCTTGTTTGTACTGATTCCTACCTCTGCGCCTTTTCCATAACGGTAGCCGTCTGCAAAGCGGGTAGAGGCGTTCACCATAACGCTTGAAGAGTCAACAAGCCCTATGAACTCTTTCCTCCGGGAAACATTTTCCGTGATTATTCCATCGGTGTGGTGGGAGCCGAATGTGTTTATATGGTCAATTGCTTCTTTTATGGTATCTACAAGCTTTATTGAAAGTATAAGGTCGTTATATTCAAGGCTCCAGTCCTCTTCGGTAGCTTTTGAGAGGGGAGAAAGCTCCTTTTCCGCAAGTAGAGAATAGCTGTCCTCGTCACAGCGCAGTTCAACCCCTGCCCCAATATACATTTCTGCCATTTTCGGCAGGAAAGCTTCTGCAATTTTGCGGTTTACAAGCAGGGTTTCAATGGCGTTGCATACGGCAGGGTACTGGACCTTGGCATCAAAACAGACCTTCCAGGCTGTGTCCAGGTCTGCAAACTCATCCACATATATATGGCAGATCCCGCTTGTGTGCCCGAGTACCGGGATTTTTGTATTGTCCTGAATGAATTTGACAAACTCATTGGAGCCTCTGGGGATCAGGAGGTCTACATAGGCATCAAGGCTCAGGAGACTCATGATCTCTTCTCTGGTTTCCATTAGCTGGAAGGCTCCTTTCGGCATTCCCTCGGTGGACTCTATGGCTTTTACGAGTATTTCAAAAATTGTGCGGTTTGACTCTCTGGCTTCACTTCCTCCTTTGAAAATAGTTGCATTTCCGCTCTTCAGACAGAGGGACATTACCTGAGGCACAACGTCAGGTCGGGATTCAAAAATTACCCCTATCAGGCCTATAGGGCAGCTGACCTGATAGAGGATCAGGTCATTATCAAGCTCGAGTGTGGCAAGAGTGTCCCCCACAGGGTCTTTGAGCCTTATTACGTCCCTTATTCCTGCGATCATCCCATCGACCTTTGAGTCAGTGACCTTAAGCCTGTCTACAAGGGCCTGGGTGAGCTTCCCGGCTTTTTTTAGTCCGGCTGCATATTCAAGATCCTTTAAGTTTGCCTCAATGATAACTTTTCTTTCCCTATCCAGGGCTTCTGCCATAGCCTCAAGCGCTCTGTTTTTTATCTCTTCGCTTACATCGGAAAGCTCAATTGAAGCTTTTTTTGCCTTAATCACTTTCGTTTCAATATCTTCAGCCATAATATTCACCGTCTTTGTGTAATAACCCTGGACACTTCAACCGGATAGTCTGGTAACAGGCTCTTAAACCGAATCCAATTTATTGAACCCGACTTTCTGGGTCAAAGATCTATTAAGATGTAATTAATTGAGATTATAAGAGAAGAACTCAGTCCACAGAATATTTGAGTTTTTTCATGCACGGGGGTGAAAAAAGAACCCAGGTAGTCCTATGATAAATATTTTTGTATACTGTCTCGGTATATGATATGGCAAGGTTCTAAATAAAAGATACCATTTAATGAAGTAATTTTTGGCTACTGTGGCAGAATCTAATCAATTAAGTTTATATTATTCAACTTTTATACAACCTCTAAGGATATTTTCTAAGTTTATAAATATGCGCTTAAAGCTGCAATATTCCCTTATTTCTTCATTAAACCGGAGAATTGTCTCCATTCATATTGAATCTGGAATTAAAAAATGTAGTTTATATGAGCAATAAGAAATTATTATATTATCAAATGAAAAAAAATACTTGCTTAAATAACTCAACTAAATATGATATATCGCAAAGTTATCCTGTTATTTAAATATTATTTCAAAACGAATATATATACGATGCATATAACTATAGCATATGCGACTTTCTCTCATGGAAGCGCATACGAACTCTTGAAAAAAGAAATTGTGGAACACCCTTATAATTTTTGAATATATTCTACCTCGGAAGAAAGGCGGACAAAATATTACGGCATCGGAACTGGTCATTTTTAATATTATTAATATGATGAGGATGCCACATTCACCTGGTAAGTCGTGGTCGTCCACTAAGCCTTTTCATACACAAAGTTTATTATAGGGGCAGATCCATATCGAAATGGGGATAACTTCTTTAGATTGGTGGTGTGTAAAAAATGAAATCATTCGCGTTAGTCCGGGCAGACGACTCGGATA